>JAUMVS010000287.1:832-1972 GCA_030530045.1 Phoenicibacter congonensis | reverse complement strand
GAAAAAAGTTTAGTTGTTTTTGCAAAATTATCATTATATATTCGGTTTTCCGACCAGATTTTGTTGATATGCAAAGGTGTTTGCGGCGTTCTGTCTCACAAGTCACATGAAACGACGGCTAATAATCATCAAGTCGCAAGCAATATCTGGCAAAAACAGGCGAAAAGGACTTGAAAACGCTTAAAAACTAATGTTTCTATCCGGATATTTCAGCCTTGTCACCACGCGCTTGGTGTATTCCGGGAAGTCGCTTTTCATAATCCAATCGTAATATTGAGGTTCTTTACGGAAAACGTCTTCAACGCGCTCGTCCTTGTGTTTGCCGAATTTGAAGACGGCTTTGCCTTGCTCGTCGTACACTATTTGCCCCATCAAATCGGCGTTTTGGTGATGCGATGAGAAATGCGCCAACTCGCTCATGTCGTTGACGATTGGTTTGGAGGTGGCCCCTTTGAAGTCAGTGTATTCGGCGTCTTTGTAGCGGTCGAGCATGGCGGTGAGCACTTCGTATGTGGCGTATGTGTCGGCGTTGGCGGAGTGTGCGTTGTCGAGTTCTTTGTTCAAAAAGAAACGATAGGCTCCTTTGAGCGTGCGCGGCTCCATTTTCATGAAAATGTTCATCACGTCGATGAGCTGACGGTCTTTCGGGTCGAAGTTGACACCGGCGCGTATAAACTCTTCCACGAGCATCGGGAGGTCGAACTTCAGCATGTTGTAGCCGGCGAGGTCGCAGTTGCCAAAGAATTTTGAAATCTCCGGGGCTGCTAATTTGAATGTCTTCTCATGTGCCACGTCAGCGTCGCCGATGCCGTGAATCGCCGTCGTCTCCGGAGGTATCGGAATGCCTGGGTTGATGCGCCATGTGCGCTGCTCCTGAGTGCCGTTGACATTGATTCTCAAGATACTAACCTCGACAATCCTGTCATGTATTATGTTTAACCCTGTCGTCTCCAAATCGAAAAACGCTATCGGACGCTTCAAATTTAATTCCATCTTTTTGATTTTTTAAAGTGTAAAATCACGATTTTTTATGATGTAAAAAAACAATTCTGATGACAATCAGGGCGTGTGCGTCAACAATAGCTCCGACTTCGCTGAACGAACTGACCCCTTTAATTACTGGCAAAAATGAAAACTGTC
>JAUMVS010000287.1:0-801 GCA_030530045.1 Phoenicibacter congonensis | reverse complement strand
AGACATAATCCGGCTTGAATGATGTCGTTCACTTATATTCCCGATTAGAACGGGAAGTCGAAATAAGGCATTGTTCCCACATAGTGCAACTGCGATGTGCCTGTCATGCCGTTGAATACCAATTCTGTGATGTCAACGGTGTAATTCTCGCCTTCTTTTGAAATGGTAATTTTGCCTGCCGATGCGAACTTCATCGCGTTGATGTTCATCGCTTCAAGCAGAATGATGGGATAGGTGCTGTTTGTGAATGTGCCTGTGGGAAGACCGTTTGCAAATGACGTTGATTTTGATGTGAGGCCAATCATATCGCCGTTTTCAGTGATGAAAGCAGCGATATTTGTCTCTACTATGATTTTGTGTTTTGTTGTTCCTGCCGTCACAATTTGGGCGTCGTTGAAGTTGCCCTCTACGACTGTAGCGAACATGTAGCTTGACACTTCGCCTTCATAGTCAACTGACGATGTCTCGATAATAATCGGATTTTTAATCAGGTTGACTTCAATGCCTTCTGTTGTGATGGTAAAGACATTGTCGTTTATTTCGAGGGTGAAGGAACCGGTGCTTGCGACATACACTTCGTCGTGTTCCATGATGTCGTCGATGCTAAAGTTCACAATATCTTTGACTTCAAGTTTTGTGAAGAAATATTTCGGGAAATTATCTGTCGGATGCAGCGGGTCGTATGACAAGTTGTATGTGCCGGCTGCGATGTCGCCTTGGAAGAGGAGTACCACGCCGTTGTTTTCATCGCCGCTGCTGCCGACCATCTTGCCTTGTGAAATCACGATGGCGTTGTAATCA
>JAUMVS010000286.1 GCA_030530045.1 Phoenicibacter congonensis | reverse complement strand
CTCCTTACAAGAGGGGCACGAATTATCGAAATTCCTTTTAAGCAAACAATTGCCTGCGTACTGCCACTTTTTTGCTTGAAAATCGATTCGCCAAAAAATTGGTTTCTAGTTTCACTTTTATTGCACACTATCTTCATATGTTTAGCATGCGCTCATGCATATAAAACTTCACTGTTCTAAATAAGCTAGAAGTAAACGTTTTTTAGAAAGTGAGGTCTGAAATGACACGAATCGCAAGGCAGCAATCGCCGTCAAGGATTTACAACATTGGACAAAAAGGGATGAACGACCAGGATGTTTTCTATGACAACCAGGACAGGTCGCGGTATCTATTCTTCTTGAGGCGAGCTTGCGCGAAATATGACGTCGTGTGTCTTGCGGTGACGCTGATGAGCAACCACGTGCACCTGATTCTTGAAGGCGACCTGCCGAAAGTCGAGCTAGTTTTCAAATCGCTCGGGTCGACCTATGTCAGGTGGTTTAATCGGAAATACGACAGATGCGGCGCGCTTTGGAATGACAGATATTACTCGCGGGCGATTAAGGACGAAAGACAGCTGCTCGCGACGGCTGCATACATTTTTAACAATCCTGTGGCTGCCCGCATCGTGGACTCTCCAGAAAAATATGCCTGGTCTAGCTTCTGTGACCTAAAAAACCCGTCAAGCAATCCTCGCGGATACAAAACTCTTGATAACGCAATCGGCGTGCAAAATTTAATTGACTACACAATCGATTCTGCGAAACGAAAAGTGGCGGAAAACGAAAGGAAAAGCTGCGAGGTGATTCCGAAGAAACCACTATCAGAACGCCGAGCAATTAAGGTAGTTCGCAAATTTATAAAGCAGAAAAACTTTGGCAGAATTAACGAGTTGCCAATCGAAAAGCTCCGCGCAATGATCCTCAAGCTGCTAGACCTCGGCTCGAATATCACGCAAATATCAAGAGTTACGGCTATAAGCAGAGGCCGAATCGCCGCAATAATCGCCTAGGCGGGGCTGAAGAAACAGTAAGGACTGCGACGGAAACGAAAAGTGGTTATTAAAAAGTGACGGAGATAAATTGAAGTAGCTTAAACGGAAAAGCTAAGGCTACCCAATCATTGCCAAAAGCAAAGCGGTTGTGTAGTCAACTGCTTCGTCCTTTGAAGACTCGAAAGAATCGAGGGCGTCTTCGTCGGCCATGTCGGAAATTGAACGAATGACCAGGAACGGCACCGAATTTAGATAGCAAACGTGTGCGATTGCAGCGCCTTCCATCTCGGTGCAAAGGGAACCGAACGTCTCACTCAACCACATCGTTTTTTCCTTTGAGGAGACAAATTGATCACCTGAAACGATTGGACCGACATGCAAAAAGCCTTCTGGAAGAAGAGCCTTGCCTTTAAGTTTAGCGAGGTCAAGCAGTGTTTTGTCAGACAAAAAGACAGAAGTGTCCATTCTAGAAATTACGCCAGGGCCTTCGAGGCAGTCCATGTCGTGCTCGTGCAAATCGGTTGACAATACAACATGATTTTTGCGAACATCATCGTTTGTTGAGCCTGCTACACCTACATTTATGACACAATCGCAACCGAATTTTTCAATCAGATGCTGCGTTGCTGCCGCCGCATTAACCTTGCCCACGCCGCACTTTACCGCAACTACCTGCTGCTCATGGACAGTTCCAAAGTGAAAAAGGGTGTGCAGCGCTTCTTCTGCTTCGTTAAGCTGAAGTTTTTCAACAATGTCAGCCAGCTCCTCGTCTAGAGCAGCGATTATTCCTATGCGTTTATATGCTAGAGTCATAAAAACTCCCCTATTAATGAATTTATCTCCGTCACCAATTGCGAATGGCGGGATTTATCTCCGTCACCATTTTAAGCATCAATTCAACGACTACCTGTGGCGATTATCTCCGTCACCAATTGCAGCAGCAACAATTTATCTCCGTCACCAATTGCAAATGGCGGGATTTATCTCCGTCACCATTTATCTCCG
>JAUMVS010000285.1 GCA_030530045.1 Phoenicibacter congonensis | reverse complement strand
CTGCTTCTACAGGGAAATTATCTGTTACAGGATATCAGGATTATAACGATGCACAGAAAATCTTAAAAGAGGTAAATAAATACCGTAAGAAAAATGGACGCAAAGCATTGAAGATGGATCGAGGATTGACAAATTCAGCAATTATGCGTGGATTTGAAACAACGATCTATATTCCAGAAACAAGTCCGCATAGAAGACCTAATGGAAAGCTATCAAAAAGTATCAACAAGAAGATCATCTATGAAAACTGTGCACAATCCGCAGGAACTACACCGAAGCAGATCGTAAAGGGTTGGATTGATTCTTCCACACATAGAAAAGGACTGTTACTTTCGAATGCAAAAAGCGTAGGGGTTGCAGCAGTTACGGTTGTGTCAAGAGACGGATATGAAGCCAATACCTGGGTATTAGACTTTAGCAGCTCCAAAGCAAAGAAAGTAGAAAAATCTAAGGCAAGAAAGCAATTTACAAAAAATATTGTGACAAAGAATTCATATTTAAAGAAGAGCTATTTAAAACTAGACAGCAGATATGGCACAATATGGGAAACAGAGAAGATGCAGATGAAGCCAACATATCAAGGGAAAATGATGAAAGAGTATGGCGTGTATCCAACAGTGATCAATACATCATCTTTTACATCATGGAAGAGTAGTAATCCATCCGTTGCATCTGTTGACTCGACTGGAAGAATCACAGGAAATAAAGCTGGAACAGCGACGATTTCTGCAAAATTAAAAACAGGGACAAAGATAACGATTTCAAAGAAGATCAAAGTCGTACCGACGAATCAGCAAATCGATCCATGGGAATAGGCAAAAACTAAAGAATCCGGATAGAATAAAAAACCGTAATCTCAAGAGGCTCATTTGAGATTACGGTTTTTGCTTTATAAGATCATGCCTGAAATCCAAGATAGGCATTGATCCTCTTATGAAACAGAGAAGAAAATATATTTGTAATATTACCACTTAAGAAGGCAGCGATCACAGTTCCGATTCCAACGGATGGTAATTCTGGAAGCAATACAAAAGAAGCGATCGCAGAACATATAGTAAATAAAACTTCCAGACAAACTCTGACAGCACCAAAGCTTATATTTTTCTTATCAGAGATAGTTTTCACAAGTCCTTCCATTGGCATAACAGCGAACCCAGAACTGATCGTGAATCCGACACCGATTGATAGCACAGCACATGCAATGACAGATAGTAAAATCTTAGCGGCAAGTCCATGAGGTTCAATAAAGAATAAACCATAAGAAGTAAATTCGATAAATAAAGAATAAACAAAAGTCAAACCAAGCTGAGTCAACTGCATTTTCCCGAATTCATGAAGGATCAAAGCTTCACAAACTAAGAAAGTAGAGTTGATCAGGAAGTTAAATAAAGCATAGCTGTGAACCGGCGAAAGATAGCTTAATGTCAAAGCCATCGTACAGCTAGGTGCAACTCCAAGAGCTGCTTTCAAAAATAAATTAGAACCAACAGACATGATCAACAGTCCTAAAATATAAAATAACAATCTATGGTAAAAAAATCTTTTTTTGTTTTTCATAATATCAGTGATTCCTTTCATCAACAATCTGGATTTCTATAAATTTTACTCTCTCTTATGTATGTTATTATATACAGGGAAAGCGAAGTGTTGCAATTCCAGTTGAGATTTGATATATTCCAAATAGGAATATAAAAAGATGCTTGAAAAGGATATGAAAAATGGAAATACAGCAGTTATATTATTATATGGAATTATGTAAACAGAAAAATTTTACAGAAGCCGGATATGCCTGCAACATGACACAAGGTGCATTATCAAAACAGATCCGTAAGTTGGAAAATGAGTTAGGAATTACACTGATCCGCAGAAATACAAGAAGATTTGAGTTGTCCAAAGAAGGAGAGATCTTTTTGTCTTATGCAAGGAAAATGACGGAAACCTATGAAGAGATGCTGAAAAATGTTCAGAAAAATCAAGAAATTAAGAT
>JAUMVS010000284.1 GCA_030530045.1 Phoenicibacter congonensis | reverse complement strand
GCCCTTGATAAGGCCGTTACCGACATCAACAAGCAGAACCAGAAGAGTATAAACAAAGGTAAGATGGCTCCCATTGAGGTCAACCCGGAACTGCTTGCAGAGTTGAACAACACGCAGACCCGAGCAGAGCGTGATGCCGTCATGAACAAGATTGCTGTCGACATAGGTTCAAAGATGCCAGCTGGCATATTGGATAAAATCAGGGCGTGGCGCTATCTTTCCATGCTGGGCAATCCACGAACAGTTCTCCGCAATCTCATAGGCAATGAGATAATGTCCGATGTTCTTTGGACTTCTAAAGATGCTGTTGGTGCGGCCCTTGAAAAGGTAATGGGTGTTGAACAGTCTCAGCGAACAAAAGCATTAGCTTTTGGCGACGCTTATAAGGCGAACAAGGCGTATGCCGCAACTACCCTTGACGATGCCCGCACTGCCCTTGAAGATAGTTCAAGGTACGACACAAAGAGCGGCATCGAACGGGCGATAGATGAGAATCGGCAGATATTCAAATTCAAGCCTGTTGAGAAGTGGCGCGAGGCTACGAATTGGGCATTAAGTGAGGGCGACACCGTATTTCTTGAAAAGCAGTACAAGCGTTCCTTTGCACAGATTATGACAGCACGGGGCTACACTCCTGACACCATGACGGCAAAGCAGCGCTCAGAGTGCATGAGCTACGCCATCAACGAAGCGAAGCGTTCAACCTTCCACGATGCAAATTCTCTTGCTGACGCTATGACGAAGAGAGAGAATAAGAACCTTGCTACAAAGATACTTGTAGGCGGCACTGTACCGTTTAAGAAGACCCCCTTAAACATCCTTGCCCGTGGGGTTGAGTTTTCACCCATCGGCTTGATACAAGGCACCGGACAGATGCTCACCGATGTTAAGGCAGGAAAGATGGACGCTTCGACAGCCATTGATAAAATGTCCTCTGGCCTTGTAGGTACGTCGCTTTTGGCTCTCGGCTGCTTCCTTGCAAAGAGTGGCGTAATTACAGGCAGAAATGATGACGAGGATAAATACTATAAGTCTGACCTTGGATATCAGGAATATGCGCTCAATCTCGGGGATGGAGTATCGTCTACCATAGACTGGACAGCTCCTGCATCTATTCCGTTGTTCATGGGAGTTGAACTCTATAATATCGTGGACAAAACAAACGGCGGAGAAATAAATAACTTAGGTGATGTTTTTGATGCTGTTGGAGGGACACTGCTGTCTATCAGCGACCCGCTGCTTGAGCTTACGATGCTACAGGGCTTGCAGGATTCTCTTAACAACGCATACGTAAAGAACGAGACCACAGGCGACAGCGAGTTTAGCCCCATGCGTTTTCTCTCAAATGCCGGTATAAGCTTTGCAAGCCAGTTTACGCCTTCCGTCGGCGGTCAGATAGCCCGGACAATAGACCCGGTGCGCCGCGATACCGTAGGCGACCCCACTTCCGAGCTCGGTAAGGATTTGGATAAAGTAACAAATAAAATGCAGGCGAAGATACCCGGCCTTGCCAGTGACTTGCAGCCCTATATTAACGTGTGGGGCGAACAGGAGATAAACGAGCATAGCTGGCCAGTCCGGCTTCTGGAGCAGGCCATATTGCCCGGCTACCTCGACGGCGTTGACATGACCCCCGTTGATGTGGAGCTGACCCGCCTGTATTCGGTGACGCAGGACCCCTCTGTCGTTCCGTCGAACTATCTATCATATCGCACTCTGAAGAGCGGAGATGAGCGATACGTCCTTACCGCAGACGAGTACACCGAATTCAAGATCGAAAACGGCAGGGCCATGTATGCGGCCGCAGAGGACGCAATCAACATCCCGCAGTATTCCCGCATGAGCGACGATGAAAAAGCATCCTACGTTGCTAAAGCAATCAAGGACGCGCAATATGACATACTGAAAAGGTACAAGAAAAAGTACCTCGGCAAATAACACGATAGCCCCCTTACCGGGGGCTATTTTTTATTGCCTTGTTATACGCCTTGATTTCC
>JAUMVS010000283.1 GCA_030530045.1 Phoenicibacter congonensis | reverse complement strand
TGCCAGCCTCGCAGCGCTCGGCGGCAAGCAGGTCGAAAAGCGCGTCATAGGGGTCCTTGCCGAGCGTGTCCGCGATCTCCGCGAGAGACTTGCCCTCAAACGGCTTATACTCCTCCGTGTGCAGCGAGATCGGAACGACGTTCTCAAAGCCGACGAGGTGCGTGATGTTTTCAAAGTCGCTGCCCGTCTCCATGCGTCTGCGCATGGCGGCGCGGGAGCTTGGATCGTGCAGCGCGGCGGTCAGCGCATCCAGCCCGCCCTTTTGAAATTCCGGCGGCAGAACGTGAATGAGCTGGGTCGAGCCGGCGGAATAGGGATACACGTCGCAGGCGACGTCCAGCCCCTCCGCGCGGGCGTTTTCAATGAGCCGCAGCATCTCCGGCACGGCGCGGCCCCAATTCCTCCGCCCGATGCCCTTGAGGTGCGAGATCTCCACGGGGCAGCGCAGCTCCCGTGCGACGGTCAGCATCTCGCGCAGCGCGTCCACCACGCCGTCGCCCTCCTGCCGCATATGAACGGTGACGGGCAGCCTCCCACCGCGCAGCGGCTCAAGCGCGCGGATCAGCCCCTCGGTCGAGTAAAAGCACTCGGGCGCGTAGCCGAGACCGAGGGATACGCCCACCGCGCCGTCGGCGAGTGAGCGCTCCACAAGGCGGTGCAGCTCCCTGTACTGTCCGTCCGTCAGCGGCGCGTCGTCAAAGCCCGCGACGAGGGCGCGGAGCGTCCCCATGCCCGCGAGCATGGCGTTGTTCACCAGCTGCGGCGTCCGCTCCGCTGCGGCAAAATAGTCCGCAAGGGACGCGAAGCACAGCTCGTCCCCAAACGCGCCGGTGATGGGCGCAAGATACGCGCGCACGGCGGGAGCGTGCGCCCCCGCGAGCGGCGCGAGCGACATTCCGCAGTTGCCGCCGACGAGCGTGGTCAGACCCTGCGCCAGCTCGGCACGTCCAAAATTGGGGCGGAACAGCGCCGCGTCGGTGTGGCGGTGGATGTCCAGAAAGCCGGGCGTCAGCGTGCGGCCTTGCGCGTCAAGAACGTGCACGGCATCGGCGTCGGTCAGACGACCGACCGCGGCAATGGTTCCGTCCTTGATGCCAACGTCGGCGGGAAAAGCGTCCGCGCCGGTGCCGTCGAGCACCTGCGCGCCGCGAATGAGCCAGTCCAGCATGGTCTTACGTCTCCGGCTCCATGACGCCGCGCTCCGTGACGTAGAGCGTGCAGCGGCGGTCATGCTCCTCGGTGGGAACGGCCTCGCTCATCAGCCGCTCGCGGCAGATGAGGCAGGTCGGACAGCTCAGCTGCGGCAGCAGACGGTCATAGTAGCCGCCGCCCTGTCCGAGCCGGCGGCCCCTGCGGTCGAACGACAGGCAGGGCACCACGGCAAAGTCAATATCGGCGGGCGTGACGAGCGTGCAGTCCGCTTTCGGCTCTAAAATGCCGTACATCCCCGGCACGAGCTCGTCCATCGACGTGACCACGCACAGGTCGAGCGCGTGGCCCTCGGCGCAGCGGGGCAGGACGAGCGTCTTGCCTGCGGCAAGAGTCTCCTTCAGCAGCAGCGCGGTGTCGATCTCATGGACGGTGCCGGCAAAGGCGAACACGGTCCCCGCGGCCCGGTATTCCTCCAGCGCGAGGACGCAGCGGCAGATGGCCTCCGAGCTTTCGGCCTTGTAGGCGGGATCAAGCGTGCGCTCGGTCTGGCGGATGTAGGTGCGCAGAGCCTTCTTTTCTTCGATGACGGACATGGGATATCCCTCCGGTCAGATAAAATTTCATCCCCCTTATGGTAGCAGAAAGCGGCGGAAATAGCAAGGCGGCGAAGAAAGGAAATCCTTCCGGCGCAAACGGTTTGCAAAAGAAATTGACAGCGAAAATTTTGTTTGTTATCCTAACGTTGAGATCACGGCGCACCGCGCCGGCATGAGGAGGAAACCATCATGGCGATGTTACTCAAGGGGGCCGACGCCGCCAAGGCGTTGACCGAACAGTTGCACGAGCAGGCG
>JAUMVS010000282.1 GCA_030530045.1 Phoenicibacter congonensis | reverse complement strand
GCAGGGCAAAGATGCAGTCCAGGTTCGTTTGCAGCGTCGAGGTTCCCGCTTCTCGTAAGAGAAGCGGAACAAAAACACTCATCGTCCCCCTTTTTCAGGTATCAAGATGGCGGCTGGTCGTGTGTTCGCGCCAAGAACTAGTTTTCCGATGGCGGCGCATCCGGAAGCGAACCCTGGGAGCGCGAAGCGCGTATTGTTCGCGGAGGATGTGGCGCATCGGAAAACGAAGCAGAGTTTCGGGCGAATGCGCGGCAGTCTTCAATCGCCGTCGATCATCGTCCCCGTTGCGCACCCATTATTAAGACATCATGAATTTGGGAGGGCGCATTGTTCTCGCGATAGAATATAGCCAGCGTTCGTGGGTAAAAAATGACCGCCGCGGGGCTAGTGCGACGGTCATTGAAGGATTTATTATGCGGTTTAAATCTTTTGTACTATTGGGCCTCCTTGCTCAAAATTGCCTACGGACGCTGTCCCATTCCGCCTTCGAGAACAAGAGTTTCGCCACTCATGTATTTAAATGCAGGGGTGCAAAGCTCGACGACAACGCTCGCAATATCTTTCTCAACGTCGCCGTAGCGGCCCATCGGTGGCATGTGCACGTTCTCTTCGTAGGCCTGAGGGTACGCCTCTTTGAAGTTCTCGAGCGCAGCTGTCCACGCGAGCGGGCAAACAACGTTGACATTGACCTGGTCAGGACCCCATTCTGTAGCTACTACACGAGTGAGTCCACGAATGCCCTCCTTCGCGGCTGCATAGGCACACTGGCCGTAGTTTCCGAAAAGACCCGCGCCAGAAGCGAAGTTAACGACGGAGCCTTGAGTCTTCTTCAGCTCAGGGAAGCATTTCTGCATGTATAGAAAAGTGGAATAAAGTCCACTGTAAAGTGCAAGGTTGAACTGGTCCATTGTGTGATCGACCAGAGTAACGCCCGATGCTGAAGCCTGAGCGACGTTGACAAGAGCGTCAATGCGGCCAAACTCCTTGACTGCTGCGTCGACTACGCCCTGAACAATTGCTTCGTTGTCCTGGCCAGCTGCGATGTCGGCCTGGCAAGTGAGAACCTTGGTGCCATATTTCGACTCGATCTCCTCTTTTGCACCAGCGAGTTTTTGGGGATTTCTGCCCGTGATGACAATGTTCGCGCCTCTTTTCGCGAAAGCGTTGTCGATGCCGTAGCCAATCGAGCCAGGCTCGCCGTTTTTGAGCGTAGCCTTGCCAGCACCTGTAATAATCACAGTTTTTCCAGCAAAATCTGTCATATAAACCTTCTCCTTTAAAAACTAAATTTTTAAATTTGAGGCCTTGTCGCGACTTTTTGCCTCTATGACGTCCACAACATTATCCTAGTGATGCAATTTTCAAAAGGGGTCGTGACGTACGCTAAAGGCGCATGTTTGTCGGTAATCGAGAGGAAAAATCAAAGCGCAAAAAATCCGCCTCTAGCTGGTCGAATAAGGTAAACGATTCACCGAAAAACTCGCGATTCTCAAGCCCAAAAACGAAGGCGAAATCACATAATCTTACACAGTCGCGTAAAGTTTCAGTTTGTTCGCAACCCCCTACTTCTGCTCCTCTCAATTCAGAACAATTAACTTAAATTTAAGAACTAAAAAACGACCCAAGCATGTGGGCTTCACTTGTAATTGCAAAGAATTGGCAGGATTGAAAATCTCTTAAGCAAATTAAGCCGCTCGCCTCCTTCCAACAGACAAAACTTTAAGTGGAATTTGCAAATTCCATAAATCAACGTGAACGGAAAGCGGGAGTGTTTTTAAAATTACTCGCAACATTCACATTCCTGCAACATCTCGCTCTGCTCGCAATAGAATGGAGGCAACGCAAAGCTTACCTCTCTCGATTAGTTTGCTTTGTGGAGGATCTTCCCCATGGCCCCGCCGACTCACTGATCGACGAGGCTTTTTTCGTGCAAAAAACTGCTGGAAAATAAAAAGGCAGCACCACTAAAGCGCTGCCCTTTATTGAATGCCCTATTGCTTGTT
>JAUMVS010000281.1 GCA_030530045.1 Phoenicibacter congonensis | reverse complement strand
TAATTCTGTAGCAGAGGTCAATGTAAGTGCGACTGCAAAGGATAGTACAGCTACTATAAGCGGTGTTGGAACAGTTAATCTGTCAAATGGTGCAAATAATATAGATATAATTGTTACTGCACAAAATGGATCGCAAAGAACCTACAGGCTTAATATAGTAAGGCAAAGCGGCGGACCTACTTATTCTGGTACTGGTACTACCGTAACTACAACGAGCACAAATAATAGCTCTAATGCAAGTACCTACGGGCCAGGTGGAACAGGAAGCTCTAGTCCGTCTGGTACAAGCAGCAGCTCGGGCTCTACTGTTGTTTTAATAGGACCGGGTAATTAAAAAAATGGAGATTGTTATGAAGAATTTTTTAAAGAAAATATATATGCTTTTTTTACCTTGCTTAGTTTCTCTAATTTGCATTACATCACATATAGATGCATATGCACTTAGCAGCAGAATAGCATTTACAGATCTTTCTACCGAGGCGGGGCAGAGCTTTTCTATTAATATGAAGGTTAGCTCTCTTGATAGTGGTAAGCTAGGCAATGTAAATATTATGCTTAAGTATGATCCGGCATATATAGAATTTACAGATGGAACTAATGCTGAGGGCGGTGCAGGATCTATTAGGGTTAATGGTGCAACTTCGGAGGGTGATACCTCATATACCTATAAGCTTAACTTTAAGGCATTAGCAGCTGGTGAAACGTCAATCACAGTAGATACCTGGGAGATATATGATAGCGATTCTAAGATGGCTACGCTTGATAAGCAGGGCTCTTCTAAGATAACTATAGCCGGCAAAAGTGAAAGCTCGGCAGATGCATCACTTTCGGAGCTTAAGATAAGCCCGGGAACACTTACCCCTGTATTTTCTACTGATGTGACAGAGTATACAGCCTTAGTTGGTGGAAGCACTGATAAGATTGCTATTAGTGCACAGCCAACAGACAGCACAGCCAAGGTAGTTATAACGGGCAATGCCGAGCTTCAGCTAGGTGAAAATACAATCAGCTGTAAGGTAACAGCAGCAGACGGCTCGACTGTAAAGGACTATACTATAATAGTTACTAAGCAGGAGGGTGAGGTTGAGGACGCTTCTGGCGGTATAAGCACTACAGGAGATGGAGTAACTATAGGCGGAACTAGCTATGATATAGCAGCAGAGTTTGATGATTCGCTTCTTCCGCAGGGCTTTGAAAAGAGTATCTATACATTTGGAGATAAAGAGGCTTCTGTTGCCTTTGATAGTACAAGAAATATAATGCTTGTTTATCTTATTGCAGCAGACGGCTCAGGTGACTTCTATGTATATGATGCTACCTCAGATCAATGGTCACCTTATGTAGAGCTTAATACTACAGCTAAGAATATAACCATAGTTCCACTTGATGGCAGCACAGTACTTCCAGAGGGCTTTAAGGAAACTACGCTGGATCTTAATGGCAAGAAGGTTCAAGGCTGGGTTTGGGCTAGTGACAGTGAGCAGAGCTACTGCGTAGTATTTGGTATGAATACCGATGGTGAAAAGAACTTCTACCGCTATGATATGAAGGAAAAGACAGTTCAAAGATACTTCGAGGATCCTGCGATAGATACAGGAGTGTCTATGGATGAGTATAATGCCGCAGTAGATAAGGCAGAGAGCCTTGAGAGCATAAGTATGATTAAAAATATAATTATAGGCGTGCTTGGTGCACTGTGTATTATACTAATTATCCTGCTGATTATATTTAAGGCAGCTGGCGGAAAGAAAGATAAACCAACTCCTAAGACAAAGAAAGCTAGGCAGGCTTATGACGAATATGATGACGAGGAAGCAGATGCAAGGCCTGCCAGAGTATCTAAAAAGGATGAAGAGGATGACTTTGATATTGAGTCAGTACCTGAGGATGCTTTAGATGATGATTTGGATAGCTCCGAGGAAGAGGAGTATCTAAGAGGAGAGGAAAGCCTTTCTGAGGATGATATAAAGGAACAGGAGGCACTTGCCAAAGTAAAGCAGGAGA
>JAUMVS010000280.1 GCA_030530045.1 Phoenicibacter congonensis | reverse complement strand
AAACTCGATTGTTCGCAGGTCACCTGCACGCTTTCGTTGTTAGCTGAAAAACTCGACGTGAGAGCGTCATTGACTCGCGTTGCAGGGCCGCTATCGTTTTCGTTAATTGAAGGTGTGGCGGCTTCAGTTCTGACGGCATTTCTCGCCTCGCGATCAAATCGCGCACACTCGCCAGCAAAAGAAAGCGCGTTAACCAGCACGACCGCAACAATAATCATGATTGGGAACACAATGGCAAGCTCAACTGCCATCTGACCACTTTTATCAAAAAGTTTCTTTTTCATAATCAAACCCACCCAGGCTGAGACGTCTGTGTTGATGAGGCTTGAATTTCGAGCTCACCATTGCTCCCAAGTGCACCAAACGCATGCAGTCCAACATCAATCAGAGGCAGCACTTTTAGCTTGTTTTTCACCGTTACAGCTGCAGTTTTGTTGCCGATGCCGTCTACCTTGACGTCCCACGAGCAACCGCCATCGTGTATGTGAAAGATTTCTGCTTGCGGCACTGCCGAGAGCTTGCGTTTGACGAAGTCTTGAATGTATGCCGCGTCGTTCGAGCCAGGCTCCGACGCCAGTCGGCACGCTTCTGCGCACGCCGACTTCATGACGACCAAGTCGTAGCAAACAATCGCTGGCTGAATTAGCAGCAAAACCACAGTCAGCAAAACAGGAATCATAAAAGCTGCCTCAACTGTCGCCTGTCCAGCAGTGTCGCGAATCTTCTTTGCCATGTTTTTAATAGGAAAACGCATCGATTGCTCCTGACACAGAACTAGTAATGTTGTGCGACGACGCAGTTTGCGCGTGCTGCAGAAAAGTTCCATCGTCCAAGCGATGAAAAATTGCAATAAAAGCAACGACTACAACTATTAAAATCGCCGCAACAATTGCAAATTCCACGGTCGATTGCCCTGCTTGAGACTCTAATTTCCTTGGCAGGGGTTCAACTTTACGGCGTAGAAAACGCTTCTTCAACATTTGCAAGTTAAGGAAACGCCGAGACCGCGATTCGGCTTTACGTCGCGAAAAACGCTTCTTCGACATTGATAAAAAGCCCAAACTTTGATTCTTAGCTAAAGCACTACCATTTGTCCCTGGATTACGTCCCAAAGATTTTGAGCCTTCCCATTGAATGCCGCAATTGCAGACTTCTGGCTTTTCTAAAGCCCGTTGATGCCACTTGAAATTGCGTTCCAAAGTTCCTGCAGTTTGTCCTTGAACACTCCGATTGCAAGAATAGCGATGACGACCAGAACGCCAACCAGAATTGCATACTCGGTTGTGCCTTGTCCTTTTTGGCAGGTGAGTTTTGATTGAAAATCGCTCACGCACTCGATCATGCTTTGCTGCGCCGAGTCGCGCATCTTCTTCAGTTTTGACAGAACACAAAAATTCATCATTTACCTCCTTATTAATTGTTGAAAAAAACACTTAAACACCTCCTCCAATCAACTCCAACAAAACGGGCCCCATGACTAGCAGGAGCATTGCAGGCAAGATTAACGTTCCCGTGGGAATCATCATCTTGATTGGTGCTTTTCTAACTATTTCTTCGCGGTTCGCTTTATAAACAGCTCGCGCTTCTTTTGCCGAAGACATTAAGCCTTCCGACAAAGAAGTGCCCAGCTTGAGCGTGCGAACTAGACCTTCTATGGTTCGTGAAAACAAAAGAGAGTCATAACTTGCCGCGATGTCGCGAAGTGCTTCTTCGCGCGATTGAATGCCGCTTAGCCACAGTTCTTTGGCTCTCGAAATTTCAAAAGAAAGAATAGTGTCGAAGTTACCAACATAGAGGTCGCACGACCTGTCAAATGAAAGGCCACTTCTGACCCCGATGCACAGAATCTCAAGCATCTCAGGAAGGTGTTGCTCGAGCTCTGACGCTCGTTTTTTGACTATTTTCTTAACAGCAGAACGCGGCTCTCTAAAGCCTGCAACTGCTCCCAAGATGAAACCAATTACAGAAAGCTCGGTCGAAAAAACCATGCCAACGAGGGCGAAT
>JAUMVS010000279.1 GCA_030530045.1 Phoenicibacter congonensis | reverse complement strand
CAGTGCACAATGGGGACGATGAGTTATGTGCAGCTAGCGAAATATGCCCTCCCGCCTGCGGAAACCTGCGAGTGCACAAAGGGGACGATGAGTTGTGTGCAGGCGAAAAAAGTTGCTCGTAGCGGGGGTTTTGGAGTTATGCCTGGACTTGCAGGCCCTTGGTGAGGGCGCAGACTGCGGCAGTTTTTGATGGGTTGCCGTTTGTGACCAGCAGAAACTGAGCGCCGGAGTTTGCTTTTTCCGTAGCTACATCGAGCAAGTGGTCGATGTGATCGAGCTTCTCGTAATCGATAACTGCGAGCTTGCTCGAAGCTGGCTCGTAATCCTCGTCGATGATGTCGGTGCCTTCGAACTGCGATTTGTCGTAGACAATCGTCTTGTTGCTGGCTTTACGCAGTCCAATCATCGCGCATTTGAGCTCGGTTTCGCTCTCAAACCCATGCAGCAGGAATCCGTCTACGTCGAATTTCTCGAACAGATTTGCAACAAATTTATATTCCTCGCAATGCTCATTAAGCGAAGTTTTGCTCGTTGGGTCAAGCGGAAGGTCGCTTGGGAGCACGCGAATGAGCGGGTGCTGAATGTGACGATTTTCGACTGAGAGCATTGTGAGCTTCGCAAGGTTTTCTGCCTCGTGCAAAGCACGCATTTTTCGAAGCGCGCTGGGGCAAAAACTGAACACATTTGCCACGATGCATTGCGCTCCAGTGGCGATGTCGTTGCGAATTTCCGCATCTACAACTTCGGGCTCAACATTGAGCGTAACGGCCGCCTCCGCGTCGATGTCTAGCCCCGCGGAAATGAGCGCTGACCTGGCGTTTTCCGCCACTGTCAGAACGTCTTGACCTAGTCTTAAAAATAAATCTGCCATGCGCTAATTATCTCACAGAAGTGTTCTATCACGTATAATTAACTCTTGCGCCCCTGTAGCTCAATGGATAGAGCACCGCTCTCCTAAAGCGGGTGTGGAGGTTCGATTCCTCTCAGGGGCACCAGAAGCGATTCTGACGGGCAATTTCGCACGGAAATCTTCGACTCGTAAAATTCACGACACGAAGGTCGCTAGAATTTTACTCGCTCGATTTCTGTACGAACTTACCTCGTCAGAATCGCTTCTACGAACGAATTTTGACGAGTAATTTCCGCGAAAACTATCTCCGCCAAAATTCGTTCTCAACCTGGAAGTTTTTCTGTACGAACTTACCTCGTCAGAATCGCTTCTACGAACGAATTTTGACGAGTAATTTCCGCGAAAACTATCTCCGTCAAAATTCGTTCTCGACCTGTTACTAAAAAGGGTGAGTGCCCGTAGATATAAATTGCGGCTTGGTGGGTCGCGTCTTGTTTGAGATTTGATAGTTGTAGCTTTCTATTGAAAGACTGGTTTCAGAGGAAATAATGGACATAATTGAACTTCTAAAAGCATTGTTCCTGGGCATCGTTGAGGGTATCACGGAATGGCTCCCAATTTCGAGCACAGGTCACATGATTCTTGTTGATGAGTTCATCAAACTTAACGTTTCGGCTGACTTTCTAGAACTCTTCCTCGTTGTCATTCAAATTGGCGCGATTCTCGCGGTCATTGTGATTTATTTCACAAAACTAAACCCTTTTTCGACGAAGAAAACGCCCGTTGAGAAAAAAGCGACTTGGCGCCTTTGGGGCCTCGTTGTCGTGTCGTGCATTCCAGCGGCAGTCGTTGGCCTCACGCTCGATGATTTCTTCAACGAGCACTTCTACAGCGCGTGGACCGTCGCGGTTGCGCTCATCGTCTACGGCGTGGTTTTCATCGTCATCGAGACTAGAAAAGGCAAGCAAGACGAATTTTTCATTCGCAACTACACAGGCGAGGAGCCTTTGCGCCTCAACAAAGTCGAGACCGTCGAGGAACTAGACCTCAAAACTGCATTCATCATCGGCTGCTTTCAATGCCTTGCAATCATCCCAGGCACATCGCGCAGCGGCTCGACAATCATCGGCGGCATGCTCGCAGGTTGCTCGCGCG
>JAUMVS010000278.1 GCA_030530045.1 Phoenicibacter congonensis | reverse complement strand
GAACTCCTTCACTCCGCTGCAATCTTCATCCGCATACGTTCCGTTGAACCCCATCAGGTCGAACAGGGTCGTCTTTTCTTTCGGAATCGTATAATCCTGGGTTCCTTCTTCCATCTCTCTATAAAATGACTGATAATAGTACCGAATAGACTCATTTGAGAACAGATCTCCTGCAAAGCGCTCCGGTTCTCTTTGGAAGGCATTCAGCAAAGCGATCGTCGCCGTTTTGCCGCGCTGAATATCTGGCTGCATTCCCAAGTTCTCGTCCGTACAGTTTATGGCATACACCGGACGCAGCGTCTTGGATTCGCCATTGCGATTGCACCGGCCAGCGGCCTGTACGATGCTGTCCATCCCCGCAGTCAGACGCAGTACCATCCCGAAGGAAAGATCCACGCCCGCCTCCATCACCTGAGTCGCCACGCAGAGCACCTTCCGGTTCTGCGTCAGCGTCTCCTGCAGCTTGGCCAGCACATCACGCCGATGCTGCATGCACATGACTGCGGACAGGTGGAAGCTCTGATACGCCGGCGAGCAGGTCTCACGCAGCAGATACGCCGCTTGGCGCCTTTGGTTGCACACCACCAGCAGGCTGTCTGTCGTTTCCATCAGCGTACGGATCCGGTCTGGAATTTCCTTCAGTTTACAGGATTCCGTCACTAGCTCCGTTCTCCGGAAGGTCTCCCAAATCTCTTTATCATACGGTACGATCTCCTGTAGGTCCTCTCGCAGGGGGTGCGCAGTCTTCTCCAGGCACGGCTGTGTGGCGGAACACAGCACGATGGTCGCATGACACTGCTCACTCAAAAACTGAATGGCCAGGTTGAAAAGGGTCAGCAGCTTGGTTGGAACGGTCTGTGCTTCGTCAATGACAATGACACTTTCACAGAGGGCCTGAAACCGGCGGATAGAAGTGGTCCTTCCGTCAAACAGGGTGTTCAGAAACTGTACCAGGGTGGTGATGATGATTGGTGCGTCCCAGCTCTGCGTCAAAAGCTCTCGTTCGGAAAGCGCATCTTTCCCCGCTTCCTCCTGCACCACATTGGAATGATGCTCCAATATCAGCCCGTCATCGCCCACAAACGCGCGAATGACCTCTGCGTTCTGTTCCAAAATGGACAGTAGCGGCGAGGTGAAGATCAGCCGTTTTTTGTTGAAGCACTTGGCATGCGCCAGCGCATACCGTAGGGAACTCAACGTCTTCCCGCCACCAGTAGGTACCGTCAGCCGATAAATGCCGGATTGGTTGGACACGAAGGTAGCGCACTGCTCTGAAATCACCCGCCGTGCTGCCGCAATCGGACTGTCATTGGGAAATTGCTTCAGCTTCTCTTCCAGATAGGACAATCGCTCTGACCAAATGGGCGTCCTATCCTCCGGCCAGCTGGTGGGAGTGATACCGGTCATGAATGCGGCAGTATCCCGCCGGTCCCCCTCGATGACAGCGGACAGCAACAGCCGCGCCAGCAGGCCGACCACAAAGCAATACTCTTCATCGTCCGCATAGGTTCCGCTCAGCTGTGTTATGATCGTGGCAATCTCATCCGATGCAGCAGAAAAAAGCTGGTCGATCTCTTGTTCTGAAATCCCCTGCTGGAACAGCGCTTGTACGCACGCTTCATAATCAGTCCCCTGCTTTTCCGTCCGGTATCGCAGGCCAATCCGCCGTGTCGCGTCAACGCAGTCAAACAGTCCATGATGGGCGCCGATGGCAAAGGCAAGCAGATCTGATGCGATCACAGATTGCCTGGAGTCCTCTTCCCGATGATACCGCTCCATCAGATAGCGGCAGCCCTGAAAGGTGTGGATCACGCTGCCCCGCTTGCTGGGGTCACCCTCGGCAAGGTATTGCTGATAAGCGGCTCTCAACTTTCCTATGTCGTGCAGGAGACCAGCAAGTTCCCCTGCCTTCGCAAGCCCTACCGGCTTCAAACATTGCGCCGCTCCCAGGGCTGTCACCCGCAAGTGGGTGGACACTCTCTGCACCACCCACTCCCCACTAGGCA
>JAUMVS010000277.1 GCA_030530045.1 Phoenicibacter congonensis | reverse complement strand
GGCATCAATCTCATCTACTACGGAATGGAGGAGCGGCTGCTCGAGGACGCCGACAAGGCAGAGAGCGAACACGCCGTATTCCAGAAGAAACTTGACAGACTCAAGGCTTCTTTTATCGGGTCTCCCCTCACAATAGTCAGAATAATACTCAGCATACTGCCGATAGGAGCGCTTATGCTTCCTCTTGCGAACGTCTCCTTCTGGGGGCCGTTCTTCGAGAAGAACGTGTCCGTCAACGCCATAACGATTTATAATACCGTCTCGGCGCTTGACTTTGACGCACTGTTCAAGTTTATCGGCTCGAGCTTTTTCGGGAACACGTTCCTGCTCTACTTTATATCGCTCGTGACCGTTCTGCTCACGGCAGTGCTCATCCTTGTCAGCCTCATTTTGCTCACGATGGCCTGCTCCAAGCACGGCAAGTCCCGCAACATTATCCTCAACAGCATTATGATAGTGCTCGCGACGACCTCTGTAATTTGTTTTGACCTTTTCTCGAAGAAGCTCGTCATGTTCTTCCCCAACATATTCAGCGGTTCGATAGGTGTCGGCGCATATGTGTTCCTCGGAACGCTCGTAGCGCTGCTCGTCATCAACATCGTCATCGCCAAGGTCGGCGTTAAGGTCAAGTACACCGAGACGTTCATCGGAGGTATTCCGTCCGATGAGTACTTCGAGTATGTCAAGCAGGGCATGAGCACCCGCGCTATCAGAAAGATGATGGCGGAAATCGACGCGAACAACAAGGTCGAGCTCGCTCTGAAGGCGAAGGAAGAGGCCGACAAGCTCGAAGCGGAAGCCGACAAGCTCTCCGCAGAGGCAAAGGCCGCCGAAGCCGCAGGCGATTCCGATGCGGGTCACAAGACTCAGCTCGCCGCCCAGGCAGTCGATGCCGCCGCGAAGAAGGCCATGGAGGCCGCGGATCTCGCAAGAGAGGCTACCGCCGCCGTGGAATCCCTCAAGCAGTTCAACGAGCCCGGCTCGGACGCCGAGGAGAAGGAGACTGTCTCCGCAGACAAGAAATAAAACGGGCTGCCGCACTCAGCGCAGACCGAACGGCAATAATAAAGAAGGTCACAATTCACAGTTATCCTGCGGATTGTGGCCTTTGTTTTTCATCGCTTTCGCTCTTTTAAGTACCTTTTTGCCCGCCCGCCTTGCTTTTACGGATTCGGGTCGCAAAGTAATTATGCTTTTCATGCAGCGGCTCATTATTTTTATAACCGATTGCAACCGCGTGCATTTTATGCTAAAATTTACGGAGTATCTTTCGGAGGTGGCAAGTTGTATTTATCGGCTGAAAAACTCGGGAGCGGCGCTCTGCTCGCCCCTATGGCGGGCGTCGCGGACAGAGCTATGCGTGAGCTTTGCATGGGCTTCGGCGCTATCGGCTGTATCGGCGAAATGGCGAGCTCAAAGGGAATAAGCATGAACGACCGCAAGACCTCCGAGCTGCTGAGCCTGAGCGAAGCCGAGCGTCCGGCGGGAGTTCAGATATTCGGCGACGTGCCCGAGATAATGGCAAAGTCCATTGAAACCTGCATGAAATATTCGCCCGACTTCATTGACATAAATATGGGCTGTCCCGCGCCTAAGGTCGCGGGAAACGGCGGCGGAAGCGCGCTGATGAAGCGCCCGGAGCTCGCCGCGGAGATAGTCGCGCGGTGCGTGGAGGTCTCCCCCGTGCCGATAACCGTAAAAATGCGCGCCGGATGGGATGAAGACAGCATCAACGCCCCGGAATTGGCCGTGCTCTGCGAGCAGGCAGGCGCTGCGGCGATAACCGTGCACGGCAGGACGCGCAAGCAGATGTATGCGCCGCCTGTAGACCTCGAGGTTATAGCCGAGGTTAAAAGGCGCGTCGGCATCCCCGTCATCGGCAACGGCGACATATCAGACGGCAAGAGCGCCGCGGAGATGTTCGAGAAAACCCGCTGCGACGGAATAATGGTCGGGCGCGGCGCGCTCGGCAGGCCGTGGGTGTTCGGTCAGATAAACGAGTTTTTAAAG
>JAUMVS010000001.1 GCA_030530045.1 Phoenicibacter congonensis | reverse complement strand
CGTGAACTCACCATTGAGGTTGTCAAAATATTGCCCTGCAAGCTGGACAAGTTTTGTCGAGCGATGAATGCAAATTGTGAGCTGCACCTCTGATCCAGTCTTTAAAGCTGAGTTGACGTCAGGGCTAACTGAAAGAACTGTGCCTTCTGTGCTGTTTTCATCGTAGGCCTCAGTGGTTGTGACCTTAAATCCTGCCTCTTTAATTGCATCGATGGCTTCTTCCTCGGTCTTTCCAGACACATCAGGAACACGATATGGCTCAGCAACAACAACGGTTACGCGTGCGTCAGCCTTGCAACGAATGTCAACTTCAGGCGACACAGAAAGCACCTTACCCTCGTCTTCGTCCGATTTTTCTGTAGTGTATTCAACGTTTGTAAACCCGTTTTTATCCATTACACGCTGCGCGTTTTCTTTTGTCATGCCAACAATGTTAGGGATAACGCGCTTAACTGAAATTTGAAGAGTTACAGTTGAGCCAGCTTCTGCACGTGAACCGACCCCAGGCTCAGTTGATAAAACAATTCCAGAAACATCATCGCTTGCGATTTGCTCGGTTTCAACTTTGAAGCCACATGCTTCAATTTGAGCTTTAGCGTCGGCTTCTTGAAGGCCGCAAACATCAGGGATAACTTTGCCGCCCCACAATTGCAATGCGTAGGTCAAGCCAACGAGGCCTGCAATCAAAACCACTACAACCGCACCGATGATCAAGTTTCTTTTCTTAATGGAGTCGAGGCCCTTTTTCTTCTGTGTTGCATTTGCAGAATAGGTCTTTGGAGAAACTGAACCAGCCTTCGACGCAGGTTTATCGCTTTCAGCAACTGGTGCAAACTCAGCAGTTTTGTCAGCGTCTAAATGTGAGAACTCAGCAGGATCAAAACCGAGAGGCTCAAGTTGGGCTGTTTTGCCAGCATATTCATCGTTGTCGTAGATGTTTCCAATTCGAGCAGTGATTTCTGAGTCGCTAACAGCATGAGCGTCGCCAGCGTTAATCTCGACAGGGTCAAAAACAGCAGTAATATCACTAGGATATTCTTCAACCTGCTCTGCATCGTCAGGGACAAACTCTTGATTATCTTCTGAATCGCTCACAGCTTGAGATTCGTCAGCTGAATTTTCTTCATCATTTACTTCTGTAGTTTCAGGCTCATTTGATAATGACTGCTCGTCGTCAGAAACCTCAACAAACGATGAATCGTTCGTGTTGTCAACGCCAGAAAGATCAGCGGTTGGCGCTGATTTAGGAATGCAAGTTGCAACATGCTCCTCGTCATCGAACATGGCAGATGCTATTGGAGCAACGCTTGGAAGTTCGTATCCACACTCGTCGCAAAACTTAGCTGATGCTCTGTTTGGGGTTCCACATTTAGGACAAATCATTGATCATTTAACCTTTGTTTTTAAGCTGCAAAAAAGATGAATTTATTATATAGCAGTGCGCAAAGTTTAAATATTTCCGCACCTACCGAATAGAAAAATGCAACAGAAATAATTCAAGGAGTTATTGGCAGTAGCCAAATTTTTTAATGGCGTTTTCGTCGCGTCTCCAGTTTTTCTTCAACTTTACAGAAAGCTGAAGATTAACTTTCTTTTTGAAGTAATCTTCCATTTCGACGCGCGCGTTTTTGCCAATTCTTTTAAGCTCAGAGCCACCCTTGCCAATGACAATGCCAATTTGAGAGTCACGCTCAACATAAATTGTTGTGAGAACGTTTAATGTTTTTCCGTTTGCTGACTCATAGATGTCGTCGGTTACAACGCCGATAGAATGCGGGAGCTCATCTTTTAGGTCCATCAAGATTTTTTCGCGCACGAGCTCTGAGGTGTAGACGTAATCATCAACATCGCTTGACTCTTGCTTGCCAAACCAGCGATGGCCAAGCGGAAGCTTTTCCTTAATCAGATCAACAAGCACTTCTACATTAGAGCTAGACACTGCAGAAATTGGAATGATTTCATCAAAATCAAACTTCTCTGAAACAGTTTGAATTTGAGACAAAATTTGAGCTTCGCTAGCGATGTCGGTCTTAGTGATTAGGCAAAACTTGGCGGAATTGCATTTCTTGACTTCATCTAAAACCCAAGCATCTCCTGTTCCGAAGGGAGAAGTTGCGTCCACTAAAAAGCAAACAACATCGGTGTCTTGCAGCGCTTGATGAGCAGCTAGGTTGAGCTCTTCGCCCATAACGTCTTTTGGCTTGTGAATGCCAGGAGTGTCAACAATAACAATTTGGCAGTCATCGCGGTTGATAACGCCTGAAAAGCGATGGCGAGTTGTGTTCGCAACTTTAGAGGTAATAGCAACTTTTTTGCCGACCAAAGCGTTTAACAGAGTCGATTTGCCAGAATTCGGACGGCCGACAAAAGTTACAAATCCGCTTCGAAAGCCTTCTGGCACATCGAGTAAATTTTCCTCAGAACTGGGGTTTTCGCTGAAGTAGGCGTCTAAATCCATTTACAAATTCTCGCTTTAATTTCCAAATAGTTTAAGAATTGCTGGTACGTAAAGCAAAAGACCAACAATGATGCTCATAATTGCCGAGAGGAGAACTGCACCAGCAGCGCAATCCTTCGCATATTTCGCAAGTTCTGCCCACTTAGGGCTAACAAGGTCAACGATTGATTCAACAGCCGTGTTGACGAGCTCGAAGGCAAGCACAACGAAAACACAAACAACAATGATTGCTATTGAGGTCGCATCAAGGCCTAATAGCAAACCAAGAATAATCGCTATGATTGCAGCGGGAATATGAATTTTGAAGTTGCGCTGAGTTGCAATGCCATGCGCAACACCTTGAAATGCAAACTTAAAAGCACTCAAGATTGGAATTGGTGATTCTTTTAGTGAGTGATGGACAAAATTGCCCTCAACGCTAGCATTCAGCTCATCTATATGATCATCGTGTTCAACCCAAGGGATTTCATAGCCATACCATGATGACAAAATTTCGTGTTCCCTAGCCTCCATCTCATGCGCTTCATCAAGTTCGATGTGGTCATAGCCAAGAAGATGCAGCACGCCATGACAAAGCATTAGTCGCATTTCTTGGTCAGGAGAGTTTCCAAAATCACCACTTTGACGAGTGCAAACGCTTGGACAAACGATGATGTCACCGAGAACACAAAACTCTGCACCATCCTCGATGATTGAGCCGTCACATTCAAACGAAAGAACGTCGGTTGGCTTGTCAATTCCGCGATAATCGCGATTTAATTCTTGGATTTGGTTTTCGTCAACAAACGAAACCGAAACTTCAGATTCTTCTGGAGCATCTTCTTCATGAAGGCAATGTTTTATAAATTCGGTGACTTCGTCTTCTGTGAGCGCCAAATCACCAACTTCGTTGTTAATTAGAATGTTCAAATTTAAAAACCCTAACTATTCTTCGCAAAACATATCTGAAGTTAATTTCACATTCATTAGTTTACCAGGCGTTTTAAACAATGGCGACTCAATTGTGAAGAACGAATCGGTTGTAGCTTTATTGTTGTTCTCGGTTACAACAAGCTCGCTATCACCCACTCGTTTCATGAATTCTGCACGACGGAGCTCATCGTTTAAATCACGCAGCTCTTTAGCCCTTGCCTTCTTTACTGAATCGGGCACTTGATTTTCCATGTAACACGCAGGTGTTCCTTCGCGCTTTGAATAGGGAAAAACGTGAATTTTTGAGAAATGTACATCGCGACTTAAATTTAGCGTGTCATCAAAATCGCCGTCACTCTCACCAGGAAAGCCAACAATGATGTCAGTCGAGAGCGAAAAATCGGGCATTAAGTCATAAATCTTATTGCAAATCGTGCGGAATTCATCGGCGCTATAGTGCCTGTTCATCTGCTTTAAAATCTCATTTGAGCCCGACTGAAGTGGCATGTGGAGATGGTGACAAACTCTACCTTCTGAATTTTTAATGACATGGAGAAGTTCATCGGTGACTTCTGGCGGCTCAATGCTAGAAATTCTAAAACGGCAAACATTCGTCTTTTCAAGCAACTCTTCGAGCAAACTTGCAAGAGAAGGGTCAGAATAATTACCCAAGTTAATGCCAGTCAAAACAATTTCGCAAGCACCTTGCTCATCAAGTGAAATGCACTGACGCAAAACATCGGCTTTCGGCGTGGAAATGCTTTTGCCTCGTGCCACGTGAACAATGCAGAAAGTACATTCGTTATTGCAGCCGTCTTGGATTTTTACATTAACTCTTGATGTTTCGTTTTTACCAAAATCAAGAGGTAGAGGCGCATTTCCAATCAAATCAAATTTGCTAACTACAGAAATTCTGTCGGAAAGTCCCTCATAAAAATCGTGGGAAATTTCAGCAGCACAACCTGTAACAACAACGCGCGCCTGCTTATTTTTCTCAAGCACTCCCCTAACAGTTTTTCGGGTTTTTTTCTCAGCAGTGCTAGTTACAGTGCAAGTGTTAACAAAAATTACATCGGCCTCTTCAAGCGGAACTAAAACATCAGTTTCGCTCATTTTTTTAGTAATGAGGTCAGATTCTGCGCGGTTTACCCTGCAGCCAAGATTTAGAACAGCAAATCCCATTAAAGTGTGCTCCCAAGCAGGTGATTTACGATAGCGCATGACACGATGCCTGCAGTTTCAGTGCGAAGAATTGTGTCTCCAAGTGTGCACACATGGCAGTTAGACGATGCCTTTATTGAATCGATTTCAGCTGGAGAAATTCCGCCTTCAGGCCCAACAACTACTGCAACATTTTTAATTGGTTGTCTGTTGTCAGATGCGCACGCCGACTCTCCTCCTGCAATTGAGCTAATTGCAAGCTCAACTGTGTCAGTTTCTTTTGCCTGTTCCCAAAAAACAATCACAAGGTCGAAGGCTGATAGCTCTTCTAAAAAGTCTTTGCTTGAATTAATGATTGACACGCTTGGAATGTCAACTCGACCCGACTGCATTGATGCGCTTCTGGCAATTGAATTAAACCTGTCAAGCTTGTTGCCAATTGAAGATTCCTTAATTTTGGCAACGGATCTCTCCATGTTAACAGCATAAAAAGCACTGCAACCGATTTCAGTTGCGCAGCGCAAAACATCGTCTAGCTTGGAATTTTTAGAAATTCCTTGAAAAATTGAAAGCGAATAGGGTTTATTCTTGAAATTCTCCCGCTTGGCAACATTTGCAAAAACGGAACCATCTGCCACCTTCGTGATTTCTAGCTCAAAGTAGTTTTTCTGCAAATCGACAACAGTGATGTGCTCGCCGGGCTTCAAACGCTGGGCTTTTATGTGGTTTTTATCTACAGAAGAAAACTGAATGAGGAACTCGTTTTCACAGAGTTCCTCAATATTTTCATTTTCTACAAAATAATGATGCATGAACAGGCAGTGGCGTTAGTTAAACGCGTCTCTTAACTTTTCTAGAGGAGAACGTGTGTCGGCAGTTTCCTCGCCCATTTCCTTTGCCAAAGATTCAAGAATCTCGCGTTCTTTCTTCTTCAGCTTCTTAGGAATCTCGACCTTGGTGTGCATAATCATGTCACCACGTCCAGACCCTCTGAATTTAGGAAGACCATAACCCTTAACGCGAATTTTGTCGCCAGTTTGAGTGCCTTCAGGAATCTTGACATCAACTACTTCATCCTCAAGAATTCCATCGACCTCAAGAGTTGCACCAAGAGCTGCTTGAACCATTGGAACAGCCAAAGAGACATGTAGGTCATTTCCATGGCGCTCGTAGTAATCGTGGCGCTGAATTCTAATCGTGACAAGCAAGTCGCCAGCCATAGCGCCCTGCATGCCAGCCTCACCATAACCTGAAACACGAAGTTGCTGACCATCTTGAATGCCAGATGGGATTTCAACTGTAACTCTTTGACGATCAGGTACTCTTCCTTGTCCGCCGCACTCAGGACATGGGTTGTCAATCTTTGTGCCAGTGCCGTTGCAAGCATCACAAGTCGTTGCTGTTTGCATATCGCCGAGGAACGTGCGTGTGACGCTAACTACACGACCAGTTCCGTTACATTTGTCGCACTTGACTTCTTTACCATTTGGACCCATGCCTGTTCCATGGCAGTCCTCGCAAGGAGCAAGTCGCTCATAAATAACTTCTTTTTTGCAGCCTGTTGCAACTTCTTCAAGAGTGATACGAAGGCCAATTTGCATGTCGTGGCCCTCTTTGCGAACCCTTTTGCCAGCACTGGCACCAAAGCCGCTAAAGAAGCTTGAGAAGACGTCACCAAAGCCATCGAAACCGCCGCCGCCGCCAAAGATTTCGTCGAAGTCAACATAGCCTGGACCGCCAGCGCCGCCACCAGCAGCACCTGGAATTGTTCCGAAGCGGTCATATTGCGCACGCTTCTTCTCGTCGGACAAAACGTCGTAAGCCTCGTTTAACTCCTTGAACTTTTCTTCAGCATCAGGGGCTTTATTAACATCAGGATGAAGCTCACGAGCCTTCCTGCGGTATTCTTTTCTGATTTCTTGTTCGGTAGCGTTTTTATCAACGCCAATTACAGCATATAAATCTTTTCCAGCCAAAATTTATCCTCTCATTGTTTAATCAATGCTATCAAGCACGCTTTGAGCTTCCATAACAGCTTTAATAACGTTTTCGTAATTCATTCGTGTTGGCCCAATGACCGCGACAATTCCGCCATCTTTTGAAGAGCCAAACTTCGCAGTTACAACTGAGACTCCAGATAGTTTATCATCCACGTTTTCGTTGCCAATTCTAACTTGCAAAGAGTTGCCCTCAGAACTAGCAGAAAGTGTGCGATACAAAACTGTGTCGTCCTCCAAAATCTCCATTAGCGGAAGCAAATTCTTGGACTCGTGAAACTCAGGCTGCTTAATAATTGACGTCAACCCGCGCTTTGCAATGTGACCAAGCCTGTAGCTGTTTCTTTTCGAAGAAATAACCGAGATGTTTTCTGTCATTCTCGAAAGTTGAATTGAAATTTCCTTAAGCATTGAGTCAATTTCATTAGCCGAACGTTTAATTTGAGAAACGTAGGGCTCGAACTCGTTTTCTTCCTCTTCCGTGAACTCGTCGTTAAAAAGTTGGTCAACAAATTCGCGATAGCCAGCTTGCGTTGGCACGCGTCCAGCGGAAGTGTGAGGCTGCACAATGAAGCCGCACTCCTCCAAGAAATTGAGGTCATTTCGCACGGTAGCCGGGCTCACATCAACGTCGTAGTTATCAACTAGCGTTTTTGAGCCAATTGGCATTGCGCGCAGGATGTATTCCTCAATCAAGGCACGTAATATTAATTGTCGTCTGTCTGATAGCACATTTATCACCAAGAATGATTTTAGCACTCGGCTATTAAGAGTGCTAAACAGCGAAAAGAAAGTACATCAAAAGCGGTAGTACACAGCATGTTTGCATAAAAATCCAATGTAGAACGCTGACTTGTCAAGGGCAAATCGAAGGCTTGCCCTTAAGCTAGGTCAAAGATTTCTCCGTAGAGTTCATTTCCGCAAAGCCAGCCTTTTTTTGTTGGCTTCCAGCGACCATCAACATGCACAACCAGCCCCTCATTAACCAATTTCTCAAGCGCCTCATTTAAGCTTGAAAGAAGCGCTGTGGCGCCCTCAACGCGCTCATCGGAAACTCCCCTGCTCATCCTAAACATGAGCATGATGTCTTCTGCTTCCATTTGAGCTCGATTTAAATCATCGGTCACAACACCGTCTTGAATGCGCATTCGCCTCTCACTGTTTTGAGTCATGCTAGCTGCACTTTTGCCGAAGCCGAGGTAGGGCTTTCCTGTCCAGTAGGCAGTGTTGTGCTTCGACTCAAAACCTGGCTTGCAATAGGATGCAACCTCATAGCGCTCAAAACCAAACTCGCCAAGCACCTCTTCTGCGGCCTCCATCATGTCGGCTTGCAGGTCTTCATCGGGAAATGGAAGTTGACCCTTGTTGCACATTTTCCAAAATGGAGTGTGCTCTTCAATTGTCAGAGGATAGATGCTAACATGCTTAACACCAAGAGAAGCTGCAGTGTAAACATCATTTTTCCAAGACTCAAGCGTTTGGTTTGGGAGGCCACACATCAAGTCACAACTAACGTTTTCAAAACGCTCAAGCGCGCATTTAATCGCATTTTTGGCAGTTTCAGAATCGTGAACTCGGCCAAGTGTTTGCAGCATCGCATCGTCAAAAGATTGAACACCGATGCTAATCCTGTTTACCCCGAGCGCCCAAACGTCCTTCACAATTTCAGGAGTTAGAGACTCTGGGTTAGCCTCGATCGTGAACTCCGAGATGTTTTTCATATAAAGAGTTGTCGTCAAAAAGTAGAGAAGCTCAATTAGCTTTGAATGGCCAAGATGTGTTGGTGTGCCTCCACCAATGTAGACAGTCTCAATCTCACTAAGCATTCCCGATTTTGATGTATCGCGAATTTCAGTTATCAGCTTGTCGAGATATTTTCTGACCTTTTTAGAATCAGCCTCACATGCCTCAGTCGCAAAATCGCAATACAAGCAGCGTTGTTTGCAAAACGGAATGTGGATATAGAGAGCCTTGTGAGGGTCGTATGCCATAACTTACACCTCTAAAGATCTAAAGACTGAAACAAAATCGTCAGCACTAGCACAGCTGCAAATTTCTTCTCTTGCACGTCGCGCACCAGGAATTCCTTCTACATAGTTCATGGCTTGCTTTCTAAGCTGGAGGAAAGACAAATGCACATTTTCCTGATTTAGCTTTTCAATCAATCGCGCATGCTCGCAAGCTATGTCGATGCGCTTTGATGGAGAAGTTGTGCTAATTTCGCCTGTTTGAATGTAGTTTTTAATTTCTGAAAACAAGAAAGGATTTTTAGAAGCTCCTCTTGCAACTAAAACAGCATCGCAAGAAGAAACGTTTTTAAGTTCAATGTAGTCTTCAACAGTAAAGACGTCACCATTGCCGATAACAGGAATTGAGACTGCTTGCTTAACGCGAGCAACGGCGGTTTTGTCACTTTGCCCTTTGTAATATTGCATTGCATAGCGACCATGAACACAAATTGCATCGGCACCCGCCTGCTCAATTTGCTTCGCAAATTCTACACAAGTTTCGTTATCCAATTCATAGCCCCTGCGAAACTTAGCTGTGACATGGCAGCTAACTGCTTGCTTAACTTGGCGCACGATGTCACAAGCAAGCTCAGGAGTTTTCATCAATGCAGAACCATCGCCTTTTTTGACGATTTTTCTGGCAGGACATCCCATATTGATGTCGATGTGAGAAAGTTTGCAGCCAAGTTCGTCTTCAATAATGCTTGCTTGAGACGCGAGTGTTTTTGCATCGTGGCCAAAAAGCTGAATGCCAAGAGTTTTTTCTTCGTCACAAGAATCGACCAGATGATGAGTTTTTTGGCTTGCATGCGCAAGACCAGCGGCGCTAACCATTTCGCAAAATGCGAGGTCAGCGCCGAGTTTTTCACAAATTAGCCTAAAAGGCAAATTTGTAATGCCCGCCATTGGTGCGAGCATTACTTCATATTTTTCAAAAAGAGCCAACTACCCTAGAGCAGCTACGCCAGGCAAAACATCGCCCTGAACAAGTTCCATAGAAGCGCCACCGCCAGTTGAAATGAAGGTCATTTTGTCGGCAAGACCAAACTTGTTCACAGCCGCAACAGAATCGCCGCCACCGATGATCGTCTCAGCCTCTTCGTTTTCTGCGAGAGCTTCAGCTACAGCCTTTGTGCCAGCTGCAAACTCATCAATCTCGAAAACACCCATTGGGCCATTCCAGAAAACGCTTTTAGCTTCCGCAATTGCCTTTTTATAGTTCTCGATTGACTTTGGACCAATGTCGAGACCCATGAGATTGCTATCAATTGCAAATGCATTGCAGACCTTTACAGGAACGCCCGCCTCAATCTTTTCCGCGCAGACAACATCGACTGGCAAAAGCAGTGTTGTGTCGATTTCTTTAGCCTTAGCAAGCATTTCTTTGCAACGCTCAACCCAATCTTCCTCAACCAAAGAGCTACCAATTTCAGCCCCTTGAGCTTTGAGGAATGTAAAGCACATAGCACCGCCGATAACGATAGTGTCGGCTTTGTCGAGGAGGTTTTCGATGACTTTGATCTTGTCGGAAACTTTAGAGCCACCAAGAACAGCTACGAAAGGCTTTTTTGGGTTGTCAAGCATTCCTGTGATTGTCTTGACTTCGTTTTCAAGCAAATAGCCAGCGTATGCAGGCAAATATCTAGCAATGCCAGCAGTTGAAGCATGTGCGCGATGAGCAGTGCCGAATGCGTCGTTTACATAGGCGTCGGCCAAAGAAGCTAGCTCACTTGCAAAAGCCTCGTCGTTTTTCTTCTCTCGAGCATCAAAGCGAAGGTTCTCGATTACGAGAATGTCGCCATCATTCATGCCTGCAATTTTGTCGATTGTTCCCTCTCCTGCAATCTCGTTTGAGTAAAGAACAGGGCGTCCGATCAAGTTAGAAAGCTTAACTGCAGCTGCTTCAAGAGAATAATCTTGCTCAAAACCATTGCCAGAAGGACGTCCAAGATGGCTCATTAGAATTACTCTTGCTCCATCCTCAACAAGCTTTTTGATTGTAGGAATTGCTTTTCTAATGCGTGTGTCGTCGGTAACGACACCATCTTTCATTGGAACATTAAAGTCAACACGAACAATAACGCGCTTACCCTTGAAATTTTCAGCATCAATAGTTTTCATTTGAGCCTCTCTTTAAACTGTCAAATTAAAAAAATACCCCAGCAATTCAAAAGAAGAATTGCCAGGGTAAAAAAGTTATAGGAATAATTAGCCGAGGACGATGCCAGCAAGGTCAGCTACGCGGTTTGAGTAACCCCACTCGTTGTCGTACCAGCTTACAACCTTAATCAGGTTAGATTTATCGCCAGGAACCATTGTGAGTCCTGAGTCAAAAATTGAAGAAGCAGAATTGCCAACAATATCGATTGATACGATTGGGTCTTCTGTGTATTCCAAAATGCCTTTCATGTCGCCTTCAGCAGCCTTCTTCATAGCCTCGTTGACTTCTTCGCGAGTTACTTCACGCTCAAGCTCAACTGTGAGGTCAACCATTGAACCATCAGGAGTTGGAACGCGAGTTGCAAAGCCATCAAGCTTTCCAGCCAGGTCAGGAAGAACGAGAGCAACTGCGCGAGCTGCACCTGTAGTTGTTGGAATCATTGACATAGCAGCGCTTCTTGCACGACGAAGGTCCTTGTGAGGAAGGTCGAGGATGCGCTGATCATTTGTGTATGCATGAATTGTGTTCATGAGACCACGCTTGATGCCGAAGTTGTTAAGAAGAACCTTAGCAACTGGTGCGAGGCAGTTAGTTGTGCAAGATGCGTTTGAAATAATGTTGTGCTTTGCTGGGTCATATTCTTTGTCGTTTACACCCATAACAAAAGTGCCGTCGATGTCGGTACCAGGGCAAGTGATGATTACTTTTTTAGCTCCAGCATTGATGTGAGCTTGTGCTTTCTCGCCTGTCTTGAAGATGCCGGTTGACTCGATTACAACGTCAACGCCGAGCTCTTTCCAAGGAAGGTTTTGAGGGTCACGCTCTGAGAGAACCTTGCATGCATGACCATCAGCGACAAAGCCGTCGTCTGTAGTTTTAACATCATCAAAGAAGATTCCGTGTACGGAGTCATATTTCAAAAGATGAGTCATAGTCTTAATGTCGCCAAGGTCGTTTACTGCAACTACCTCAAATTCTGGGTTATTGACCATTGCGCGATAAACTAAGCGACCAATTCGTCCGAAACCGTTAATACCAACTTTGATTGACATTTTTTCTCCTTATCTCAAGTAAAAGTTAGCTTAAAGACTTAAAAAATTATAACATCAGCAGCATTTAAGCATGCTTGACAGCTAATTCAATGCGTAAGCGGCACTTGTTTTGAAAAAGTGCGCTTAAATTTGCACATCTAGCAGGAATTTTGCTAAATGTGTTCAAAGAACCTACTTGTTGCTTTCTTCGCGAATTTTGTTTGCAACTTCAGAGAGTCGGCGTGAACGATGATTGATTGCCGACTTTGAGAGCGGAGGGTCGCAAAGCTCGCCAATCTCTTTTAGAGATGCATCAGGATTTTCAACGCGAAGCTTGATGAACTCTTTTAGCGCTGGAGAAAGCGTGTCGAGCTTGCCCTTTTTAATAATGACTTCAATATCTCTAATTTGCTCCATTGAGGCATCAAGCCTGCGATTTTCGTTAGCCATAAAAGCATTTACAAAACGATTCGTCTCGTTACGATTTGCCTTAAACTCACGAATTTCGCGAAGAGCCTTTGATGACTCGACTGCTCCAACGCAGGTAAAAAATTGCTCAATTTCTTGTCCACTTTTTACATAAATCATCCAGCTAGTGCGGCGTTTTACAAGGCGTGCATGAATTCCCATTTTGTTCATGATTTCGGTGAGCTCGACAGCAAGCTCTTCCGACGAAACATTCATTTCAAAATGGAAGGAATTTTTTGGCTCCGCAACAAATCCACTTGCAAGATAAACTGCTCGCAAATAGCTCTTTATGCAGCAGTAACTTGCTGAATATTGAGGCGCCACACCACGAATGAGGGAATTTTGGTCGTTTAGAATTCCGAGGTCTTTCAAGACTCCCTCGATGTGTGGCTGATAGGGCACGTCAATTTGGTAGTTTTGCGTGTTATGGAGAACGCTTCTGCGATAGGAAATGTTCGTTTTTAAGTTGTAAATATCGTGCAAATAGCCAACAATCAGGCGGCCAACGTTGCCATAGTCGGTAGCGATTTCCACACGATAACGCCCTGCTCCAGAAAGATAAATCGTGCCATCGATGCGAATGAGCGCACACAGTGCTGCTTTTTTGCATAAATCACAATCGCCCTGAATGTGGACAATTTCCTCTCGAATGTTAGAAGCAAAAGACATCGCTTAATAACCTCTGCGAGAAATCATCATCGTAATAATTCGCTCAAAAGCCCCGCGAAGCGCACCAAGATCATGCCAAGAAGGATTGTTTGGATCCATTAAGTTTTCAATAACTGCAACAGGTCCACAAGACTGAATTGCGCTCACATTTTCAGGTGAGACATCAAGTTGATGAATAAAGCCTTGAGCCTGAGCATCGCTAACGTCACTTAAGCTTTCTGAATTGTTAACCTCGGCACTAGCAGCTGGCATGTTTGCAGATTGGCCATTTTGCTGTTTATTAAAAGAATCAGCCTTGCAAGAATGCAGGAGAACATAATCAACAAGCGATTCCATGCCGTGATCAAGGAGGGCGCGTACATGGTCAAATGGTGCCATTCCCCAAGTCTCACCTTGCACATCTGAAATTCCACAAACAAAAACAACTTTGCCACGCGAATTCATGATTGCATCGGTAATTCCATCAACAAGCAAGTTAGGAATAATTGAAGTAAAAAGTGAACCAGGGCCCAAAACAATTAAGTCGGCGCCGCGAATTGCCTCACAAGCCGGCTCAAATGCTTTTGGAGTTTGCTTGTTTTCATTTATGAGCTTAACCCTGCGAAGAGCAGCATGCGAATGTGTCGCTTCTGCCTGTCCTAAAATCTTTGAGCCATCAACAGTTTCAGAAACTAAAAACACGTGTTCAAGAGTTGAGGGATAAACATGCCCGTCACAATGAAGCAGCTTTTCACAAATCTGAATTGCCTCAGGAAAAGAGCCTGCGGAATCTTCAAGGGCGCTCAACATCAAATTGCCAAGCGTGTGATTGTTCGCAACTGGAAAGCGATATTTAAAAGCACGAGCAAAAGGGTCATCGGGCTCAGTCGCAAAAGCGCAAAGGCACTTTCTAATGTCGCCCGGAGGAGTTACATTTGCATCTTTTCTCAAATCACCAGTTGAGCCACCGTCATCGGCCATAGCAACAACTGCGCTAGTTTCGATTCCAAGCGAGCGCAGAGTTTTAATAGAAGCTGGTGCTCCTGTTCCGCCACCAATAACACAAGCTTTGAAGCCTTGCGGAATTTTACAAACATTTGGCTTGTTTGCAAGGTCGGCAAAAGGCAAAACCGATGTTACTGAGGGGTCTATGTTAAATGAAGGGTTCAAAAAACTTCCTTAAATTATTTACAACTAACGTTTTTCAAGGTCACGATGCGCAATGCTTGCGCGGTAACCTTTGTTTTGAAGGTAGGCGCCTGTCGATTCTGCAATTGCCACACTTCTGTGCTGACCGCCGGTGCAGCCAATCCCAATTGCGAGCTGCTGCTTTCCTTCTTTTACATAGCCTGGCATCAAAACGTCTAAAAGCTCATGCCATTTTTTCTCAAACTCAACAGTCTCGTCGCGAAGCATTACGTAATCACGAACAGCTGGATCAAGACCTGTTAAAGGCTTAAGTTCAGCGACGTAATAGGGGTTTGGAAGGAAGCGTACGTCAATTACAATATCGGCATCTACCGGAGCACCATGTTTAAATCCAAACGAATAAACAGTTACGCTCAAACCACGAGAGCTAGTTGATGACTCAAACATCGAACGAAGCTGCTGTCTTAAGTTTTGAGGAAGCATGTCAGAAGTGTCTATAACCGTGTCGGCCATTTCCTTAATTGGAAGCATCATCGATTTTTCGCGCTGGATGCCCTCTGCAATGGTTGTTCCTTCATCACAGAGTGGGTGACGCCTTCTTGAAGCTTTGTAACGAGCAACGAGCTTTTCATCGTTTGCATCGAGGAAAACGACGCGAATGTTAGTGTCGGTTGTGCGAATCTTGCGAATTTCATCGGCAAGTTCAGCAAAATATTTTCCATTTCGAGCATCGCAAACAAATGCAATCTTTTTTGCCTGTTCGACATCTTCTTTATCTTGCATTTGCAGTTCAACAAGCGAATCAATCAAGCGCGTTGGCAAGTTGTCTACACAAAAATAACCAAGGTCTTCAAAAACATGCATCGACTCGGTGCGGCCTGCACCACTCATGCCAGTAATGAGAACAAGTTCAGGAAACACCTGCTGTTCGTCATTTTTTACATCTAGCTCTTCCACGAAAAACCCACTTTCTTAATTTTTCTTTTGCTTGTCTAAATTATACTGATCGAGCACAAGCCAAACCTCTCTTGCGACGTCTTCTGGCACAACTTTTGACTCGATAATTTCTTCAACTGTTGCAGCACGAAGCTTTTTAAAACCGCCAAAATGCTTAAGTAAAGCTTTCTTGCGTTTTGGACCAACGCCCTCAATCTCATCAAGAATAGACTTAGTTTGCCCCTTGCGACGCAACTCTCGATGAAACGTAATCGCAAAACGGTGTGCTTCGTCACGAACGTTTTTCACAAGATAAAGCGAAGCTGAACCGCTTGGCAAAACAACAGGGTCGCCATCGTTCCAATTGACAAACAATTCCTCATCTCGTTTTGCAAGACCGACCAAAGAAATGTCATCAATCCCCATCTCGGCAAACATTTCGGTTGCAGCTGTGAGCTGCGGCTTACCACCGTCAAGAATAATTAAATCGGGCTTAGAGCCAAAACGCTCGTCAGCCATTCTCTCTGGGCAATAGCGCCTTTTCATGACTTCCTGCATAGACAAAAAGTCGTTAGCTTCGTCGAGTTCTGCGCGAATTTTAAAACGCCTGTACTGCGATTTGTCGGGCTTACCATTCGTGAATACAACCATGGACGCTACTGTGTAGGAACCGTGGTTAGTTGAGATGTCAAAGCACTCAATTCGCATTGGAGGCGCTGGCAGAGCAAGTGCACTTTCGAGCTGCAAAAGAGCCTCGTTAGTGCGCGAATCATCATAGCCGCTTTTAACCTTATGGCGAATTAAAGTGTGCTTCGCATTGAGTTCTGCCATCTTTAAAAGGTCAAGCTTCTCCCCTTTTTGAGGTGTTACAAAATGAACTTTTGCGCCATGTTTGCTGTTAAGTTTTTCAGTTAACCAAGGCGCTAAATCATTGTTTGAATCAAACGCTTCACGAACGATGATTTCATGCCCCACAGTTTCTGACATCGAGTAATACTTCAAGCAGAAGTTGTGAAGCAAATCTTCCATCAGAACGTCCATGCCTTTGTTAAGCACGAATTCATTGCTGTTAATAATTTTGCCTTCGCGCACAATTAGCACGTGCACGCCAGCTATCGTTTCTTCACGGTAAAAACCAATGACATCAAAGTTTGAATTGGAACTAAAATCGATGTGCTGCTTTTCACCCAACGCTTGAATTGTGTCAAGCTTATCCTTCAAACGAGATGCCTTTTCAAAGTTAAGCTCAGCCGCACAAGCTTTCATCTCTGATTGAATTTCTTCTATGATCTCGTTTCTGTTACCGTTCAGGAAATCCTCTGCACGCCTAACGTTTTTGAGGTATTCACTTCTTGAAATTTTGGCGCAACAAACACCAGGGGCCAGGCCCACAGTTGAGTCAAAACATGGCCTTGATTCACACATGTCAACTACTTCATAAACAACAGAATCGCCAGTGTGAGGAGTCTTTTCTATTTTTCGATTAAGCTTTTTCCACTCTGCACAATTCGCACTGCAAAGCGGAACAACTTTTCGCAGAACTTCGATTACGTTTCTGGCCGCTCGAGAATTAGTGTAGGGCCCAAAATATTTAACACCCTTCTTCTTTTTCTCGCGAGTAAATTTAATTGCCGGAAAGTGGCAATCGGTAGTGAGCGCGATGTAAGGGTAGGTTTTATCATCCTTCAAGTCGGCATTAAAAAACGGTTTGTGCTGCTCGATTAAATTTCGCTCCAAAATGAGCGATTCTTTTTCATTTTGGACGACGACATAATCAAATGAGTCAATCTGCTCGACAAGCATAGGGATTTTTGCACGGTCATCAGCAAAGTTGACATACTGCTTCATGCGAGCACGAAGTGCCTTTGCTTTACCAACATAAATGACCTCACCCTGGGCATCTTTCCAAAGATAAACGCCAGGCAGCATTGGAACTTCTGCAAGTTGCGTTTTTAATTCTTCTATTTTTTCTTCAGATATCGCCATTTATTAAAAGCTAAAAGTTCCCTTCTTAAAAATGAGAGTCAGGACCGAACAAGCAATTGTTAGACCAGCCACTAAACGAGACTAGTCGAAACTGCTCAACCAGTTTACAAAGCAAGCTCAATTTCGCGCTTTAGATTGGAGGCATCAGCTGCGTCGAAACTAAAATGCTGCACAAAGCAATCATCACCTGCATCATCTGTCACTTCAGCATGCAAGAAATCGACTTCGATGTGCTCATAGCCTGCAGTCAAAAGAACCCATGAATAAACTTTCGCCTGGCTTTCGTGATCAATTGGGTTTACGCCTGACTTGTAATCAATAATGTGCGCTTTCTTGCCATCAAAACCAACGAGGTCCATCGCTCCGCGAAGCCATCTTTTGCCACCTTCGGCCTCAAACGGAACACAAAATTCAAGCTCAGGTGAAACCTGATCACATTCAAGCACCGAATTGAAAATTGAACTTTCCAGCACATTTGAAAGAGCGGCATTTAGCCTAGCATCGCTAACCTCGTCAATGTTTTCGGGCCTGGCGCCATTAATCACGCTATATTCCAAAGCACCGTGAAGCTTTGTGCCAAACTCAGTAGCTTTATCGCCGTCAACGCGGTCGAGTTTATGCCCATCAATGTCATCTTCTTGAAGCTCAATTTTCTTTGGGCTTTCCATTAAATATTCATGGTGCTTAAATTTCTCAATTGACGAATAGGAGAAAAAAGACTCATCTTTTAGGGGCGCATAAATTGTGTTGAGTGGCTTTGGATAGTCACGAACAGGATAAATAACGTAGTCATCCTCATTTAAAGATTCATCCTCCGAAGACTCACTAAGCTCCTCTTCGTCTTCTTCTTCATCTTCAAGATTAAGGGCTTCAGGCATGTGCTCATATTCAAGAATGCCTTTATTGCCGTTAGGAAGCTCAATTGCTTCCCGAGATGAAATGCTTTTTACATCCCACTTGAACGTCTCGTATAAATATTCCCAAAGTCCTTTTCCCTGGTAACCATCATCAACTTTACCGTCGATTTTTACCTGCAGATAAACCGACTTGACCGCACGAGTGAGTGCAACATAAAGAAGGCGCTTTGCCTCATCAAGGCTTTCGTGCTTTTCACGATAAACAAGATTTCGGCGCAACTCACCCGCCGTCATGCTCTGATGCGAAAGCAACTTTTGCTCGAAGGGCTTAAAACTATCCATCATCTCCCCAACATGAGATTTTTTACCCCACTTTTTCGGGAACGAAATGAGTAGCTGTCTATCCATCATGTCAAGGCTAGTGTAATCACAAATTGGCTTCATCTCAGGACTTTTTTGCCCAACTAGAAGCCCGTCACTAAGAACTGCGCACACAACATGATCAAATTCCAGGCCCTTAGACGCATGAACTGTCATGATTTGGATAAATTGAGAATCAGAAGTAGAAAGAATTCCAGGCGACTCTTTAGAGTTTTGAAGGAAGCCTTTATATTCTTCATGAATCAAGAAAAGCTCGCGAGTTTCTTTTTCAAGGTCGGCAATTATGGCGAGTGCTTTTTCGTAATTGCCAGCGACTACCTGACCTTCAGGGCCAAGCTTACTCAAAGAATCGAGCGTTCCTGTAACAGTTAAAAACTCACGAATGGCTAATCTCAAGCCCCATCTTCTGACGTTGTCGAGATAGCTCATCAAAACTTCGCTAGCGAACTTCACGCTTTGGGCATCTTGTTCAGACAAGTGCTTAAGACGCACTTCATCAATGCGGGTAAAGCCCTTCGACAAATCGGTCTTTCTTTCAAAGTCGCCAGTTTCAGCGCTAAATTGCGAAGCGAGAACCAAAAGAGCATCGTCGGAAATATTAAAGAAATCGTTTCTTAAAATGAAGGCTAACGCCTCACTGTCAAACAGATTTCTTGCAAACGAAATTAGAGCCTCTACAACAAGAGCTTCATTGCATTTTCCAAAAGTTGAACCGCCTGTAATGACCGACTCTAGACCAACCTCCGTCAAAGCCTGCTGATAGGCTTGTCCTATTTCAGCTGATTTAGTTGAAATTGATCCAAGCAAAACAGCCATCTTGCCAGGGCTCACTCCGGCGTCAGCCAGTTCTCTAAAATGAAGAGCTGCTTCTTTTGCTTGCTGAGCTAGAGCTTCTTGAGAAGTAAACCTCTCCGATATATCTTTTGCATTGTGGTTATAAGAAAGCACACCAATCTTTACACGTGGAAACTCTTTAAAAACAGGGTCGTCAACGTCGTTAATCTTACCCCTTGGGTTTAGATGCAAAAACTCATCACCAAACATGTTTTCCTGCGGAAAAATAATGTCTGTCAAGGCAAGAATGTCGGAATGAGAACGATAGTTGTTCGGAAGGTTAAAAACAATCAAACCGCAATCGAGTGAAGATAAATGCTCTTTGTAGTTGCGAAAAACGTTCACATCGGCACCTCGGAAACGATAGATGCTTTGCTGAACATCACCAACGGTGCAAACATTTTTGAAGTTATCTTTTGCAACAAGACCAATCAATTCGAGCTGCAAATTATCGGTGTCTTGAAACTCATCAATCATGATGAGGTCAAACTTCTCACGATAATGCTCAGCGATTTCCTCATTGCCCGAGAGACTCTCATAGCAAATGCGCAAGACATCATTGAGCGTTAGCTTGTCATCGCCGAGCTCTTCCTGCATAAACTCAAATGTTTTTTTAGAAAGTCTAGCAACAAAAGTGGTCGTTTCTTCATTTGCAGAGCAGTAAAGCTCAAGAGCAAGCTTGCAGACTTCACAAGCATAAGTCTCGACGGCATCTCGGTCGCTGCCATTAATGTGAAATTTAGGAGTGATTTTTGGCACTTCTTCAAAGAGGTCTAAGACTACCTTGAAATCATCGGAACGTGTGCTGTCGGTGTGAGTCTCGTTTAAAAATTGATGTAATTTTTCAAGATAATCCTCGAGTGCATCGGAAAGCGAAGCATCCCTACTTTTGGTCATGTCTAGACTGATGCTAGTCTGCGCATCGACAACTATTCTGCAAAGTTTTCCAACAATCTCGACAGGTGACATAAAAGTCCCTACGAATGCCTTCGAAAAATCACCATTAGGAATTTGCGAGGCAGTTTGGACTATCTGTTGAACAACCTCAACAAGGTCATTTTTTAAGAAATCGTCATTAAGAAGACCATCTTCAAACAGAGCGCCAACTATTTGAGAACCAAGCTCAGAAGCAATCATCGATGTGAGTGCTTTTTTAAAGTCGTTGTTTATCTTTATCTCAAGTTCATGTTTATCAGTCAGGTCAAACGGCAAATCATCAGAAGGAAAATCGCCCGCATCGGAAAAACCTTGCAAAAATTGAGCATTGGACATCAAGTTTTCAACAATGTCAGCACCGCTCAAAACATTACTTAAAGCTTTGTCGAAGGCACGTTTAAAAACCACCTCTTCTTCGGTTTCATTAATGAGCTTAAAGCGAGGATTTAGTCCAAATGCAAGCGCATTTTCGAGAAGAATTCTGCCTGCAAATCCATGAATTGTAGTGATGAAAGCATCGTCAACAAGAAGAGCCTCATCGTGCAAACCTGCCGCTTCTAACTTGTAGCGCAAGCGGCTCTTAATTTCTTCTGCACCTTTGTTTGTAAAAGTGATAGCGACGACGTTTTTCACCGAACGAGCAAAGGCTTCCCTGCCGTCGCGCGGAGTTAGCGCATAAACAATTCGCTCTGTTAAAGTGTGTGTTTTGCCTGAACCAGCGCCTGCCTGCACGATTACAGGACAATCAAGCGTTTCTATAACATCTAATTGAGGGTTACGTTCTGCCATTATTTCCCCCCATTTTTGTACGGACAATTTGCAACAGGGCAATAGGTGCAAGTTTTTGCATCCTTTGGATTTGGGGTGATGTCGCCTGCCTTTAGATTTTCCAGGCGCTCAGCAATAGTTTTTTCAACCAGCATCAAATATTCATCCATGTCTAAGTGTACAGCGCACTTATTCTTTTTGAAAGTAAATGCATCAAACTCATCAATGAGCCCGATTGGAAGCGAGCCAGAAATCGCATCCTTTTTTTTCTTGTGGTTGTAGCTCAAATAAATTGCTCCATCACAATGCTTACCAGTTAACTTTTGAATGCACGACGCATAAATTAAAGCCTGAATCTTGCCAGGCAAATCAACGATATATTCACCATCGTCGTTGACTCCATCGGTGCAATCAAAACCTGCCTCGTGTGCATCAATGCCACCCTTGTAGTCAATGACGAGGAAAGAATTTGATTCCTCGCAGGCATCAACCCTGTCTGCCCTGCCGTTGATGATCACCGATGCATATTCAAGCTTTTGCTCAGGTTTAATTTCGACTTCTGTGCCAGCGACAATGTAATCATCAGGAATCAGCGACTGCTCAAGCAACGACCGGTAGCACTGCTGCTTTAGCTGTTGCAATTCAAAACCGTCAGCAAAACTTGTAACCTTGCAGTTATCAAGCTCAAAAATTCCTGTCGGCGAGCTCTCTTGCGAATCATCTTGACCACTATCAGCCGCAGTCTTTTGCAATGTGTCATCTCCAAGCACATCGTTTAGGGCTTTTAAGAAGCTATCTTCAAAAATGTCATCAATGTTTAAGAAAGAACTCTCTTGGTCAAAAGTCTCAGGCACTAAGCGGAAAACGCCCCGTTCAAAAAGCTCATCATAGAAAATCTTAAAGAAGCTGTGAACCAAGCTACCTTTAACGGAAGCGTCAAGCTCGAAGTCAAGCGATTTTGGGTTAATTCTGCTGTTGTAGAACCATTTATAGGAGCACTGCAGATAGGACTCAATTTGGGAAGGCGACAATATCAACTTCCCTGTTTCCTCATCAACTGCCAAGTAATTAGAAAGTTCAGCTTGGTCAAGTTTGTACTTCACTGGATAGACCTGGCGATTGTCACAAGGTGCATCTAGTAAGTTATTAATACCAACGATTTGAAGAGCTGAATCTTCACCAAAGCATTTAAAACCAATGTTTGCCGCGTGACAAATTTCTTCAGCATTATCTTTATCAAAGTCCATGCCTGCATAGTTAATAAAGAACTCCTGCAAAGTAAATGAAGGATACATCTCCCCTTTGCTTCCGCTCAAATCACGTTCAGGGTAACAAAGGATCACCTTGTCATTTGAAGAATAGATGCCCGAGAAGAAGCCAAGTCTCGTCTTTTCTGAGGTGGACAGAGATTTTTTATAACCAATTTTTTCTAAAAGCGTATAAAGCGAGTCAAACTTCGTAGAGGCGTTAAACAGAACTGTTGATGTGTCATAGAAAAAAACCGTGTCATATTTTTCGGGCGCGATGTTTACAACCTGACCAGACTGCGCAATGTGAATTTCTGTGTTTGCGCCAGCGCAACCTGCAACATTATTGCTAACTAGCGACATGTCATCAAAGATGTCAAGAGCATAAAAACCATCAAGGCCAAGAGTGCCAAGTTGCTCAGTCAACTGACGCAAAGTCGCAATCGCAAGAGAGCAGGCTTCTTTTTGGTGCTTAGTCATGATGTTGTTTGAATCTTTAGACTGAATTAAAGCGTCTAGACAATCAAAGTCCTCAAGCCTTGTAGAAAAGCATGTTGGGTCAACTAATCTAGCCAAAACATCAAAAACTACAGATTCATTTTTGATTGTTTCTATCACTCGCTTCCTAGCAATAACCGGATTTTTTCGCATGTCGGCATCGAGCTTAGTGCGCTTAAAGACGCTAATACCCAAGAGTGGGTTATTGAGCAAACGAATGATGTTTTTGTCAATGTCGGTTTCGAGACCATAGAGTAAATCGGTCATAGCAAGCATTGCTTGCCCCACAAACGTGTCGCTTAATTTCGAAGTCCAACGATAATGCACGGAGCAAAGTTTGTCGGCATGACTCAAAGCAGCTTTTATGTGAGCATAGGTCTCTTCGGTGTTTCCTGTGATAATTAACGTCTTGGTGTTTTCTTTTAAGCCAGAAACCAAGTCGCAAATTGCGGGTATTACGGCGCGTTTCTCTGAAAGTGAATAAAGACTAAAGTTTCTAAAATCGTCATGCAAACCATCGAAAATGCTAGGTGCCTTAAACTCCTCACTCTTAGCAACGGTGGAAATCAGGTTAAAGATAGCCTCGTCGCACTCGCATTCGTCTTCCCAAACCACATCGTAGACATCACGAAATTGATCAGCTACTAGGGCGGCAGCTTCGCCGAGCTCACAATAGCCAAAGGCCGCAATCGTCGACCGATAATTCTCGGCTAAATCAAGAGTTGAGACTTCCATGGCAGACAAGACCTCGTCGTCTTCACTGGCTTCCTCCAGTGCATTTTTAACATGGTCGGTACCAGCCGTGATTTTCACAAGACTAGATAAAAGCCAAATCATGTCACCTGATTGGAAAAATTCCAACCCATATTCACCCGACCTATCGCTTGTGAGTGAAATGATGAAAGCAGTTCTTGTGATGTCATCAATAATTTTGACGTCTGGGTTAAACATTTGCACTAAATCGAGCGCAAAGTTTCGCGGGGTCGTGCACTTGTGACCAATCAAAACACCAGCGTCAGCAATCTTTTTGGCGAATTGTTCAGCACGTTCAATGCTTCGAAATAAATGTATTTTGTTAACTGTCGTATTCATGAAAACTATTATACTTATGCGAGTTATGACACTTTCAGCTCAAAAGGAGGAACTTACTAAATGAGCAGCAACATTAAAGACATTATCCTGGCAGCATTATTCACTGCATTCATAGCAGTGGGAGCAATGGTTACTGTTCCGTTTGGTCCAATTCCTTTTACGCTTCAAACTTTCGCAATCACACTCGTTCTTTTTATTGGTAAACCAAAAACTGCGCTGCTCGCAATGGTGATTTATGTAATCCTCGGTGCAATTGGTGCACCTGTTTTCGCTTCTTTCAAAGGCGGAATTGGTGTCTTGCTTGGGCCATCTGGCGGCTTTTTACTTGGATACCTCATCGGAATTTTCCCAATGGCATTTGCAATCAGTAAAATCAAGAGCGACAACAAAGTCACTTCAAACGTGCTTGTGATTGTTTGCGGAATCGCGCTGACACTCATTGCCTATGCAATTGGCACAATTCAATTTATGGTTGTCGCAAACGCCAGCGCAATTGTTGCTTTGAGCACTTGCGTTATTCCATTTGCATTGATTGACCTTTGCAAGATTATCGTTGCTTGGTCGATTTCGCTGCTCGTTAAAAAGCACCTAGTGACCGATTAGTCGCAATACCTGCGCTTTCTGAACCCGTGGCGAAAGCCAAAAGGTTCAAACCCCAATTCCTGCTTCATGCGCTCAAGACCTTTTTGCGCTTCCACAAGATAGCGCTCTAGCGTGTCTTCGCCAAGGTCTAGAGCCAAGGATAACGATTGGGAAGCTTTATCGAAGAACTCTTTGGCTGCAGCAAAATCAACGACGCAGCCAAAACCAAGCACACAACACTTTGCAATGTTTAGCGTAGTGAGTCCAACCCCGCGAACTGTCGCCTCTTTTACTTGAGAGTATGCCTGCCAAATACAATCGTTAGCAAAGCGCAAATCTTGGTCACATCCATAACCATTCAAGTAGCACTCACCCAAATAATTAAGTGACTCAACGTCGCCTAACTCAGAGGCTTTTTTAAAACAATGAAAAGCTCTTTGAGGGTAGTCAAGTTTTAGCAGTTTTGGGTAGCTAGGCAAGAATTCATATTCATCATCTAGCAACCAATAATCACCAAAAGCCCAGTTTCTAAGATAGATTACGCCAAGCAGCCGCCACGATTCAGCACTCCCCTCCCATTCCGAGAAAAACACAGAGTGCAACAGCAGAAGCTCGGCACTTTTAATGCAAGCAATGCGCAAGTCTTTGTCTTTTGGCTCGATATAGCCAAGAGCCTCTGTTACATATTGCTTTGCATATTTCAGCGCAAGGTTTGGCCCCGCCCAGGTCTCCCCCGGCATTGCAAACCCTCGTGGATAAACATCAACATAGTCTCGACCAATGTAGCGGTCGCTCACCATGTCATAAACAGCCTGACTAATGGCTATTTCTGGCAGCCCTGTAGTGAGTGCTAGCTCCTTTGTGGGTTGAAAAGCGCACGTTGAGTCGATGCGCTCCCGCTCGCGCTGCGACAATTTATTTTGAAAAACCCACTTAGTCATCGAGATAAACCTCAATGTCAATCTTGTTCCAAGGTCCAATCACTTCAACCGATGTGATTTCTGCATAAAACTCTTTGTCGCCATCCATGAGACGAGCAATTATCTCATTGCAATCACACGGAAGATATCCCAGCTTCTCATTGTTTTTTGTCTCAATGCGAACGCCGAATTGATCGGAGAGGTTGCCCTGCTCACGAACGAGCAAAAGCCTGTCGCCAACCTTTAAAGACTTTATTAAAAACTCAATGTTTGGCGACTTGGAGGTCAGAGCAACGCGCGTGTTAGTGATAACTTTAATTGCATTGGAGAAAGGTTTTACAAACCCGAGTTCACTACCGCCCTCAACATAGCCACCAACAGCGCTTTTAGCTACTTTTTGTAACGCGAAAGAATTATCCATAATTTATTCTCCTGACGCTTCTGCTGAAGCGCCTTCATCAGAAGTTAAGTAATTTTGAATTTGAGCATTCAAGCGAAGTGTGTTTCTCTCAGAGTTTTGCGCTCTCAGAATCAAAGAATTAGCAGTTGATTCAACCCATGAAGAATCGGTCAGCTTGTCTTTCATAACATAGGGAAAAGTCGTTTTTAACTTCCCAAGCGCTTCGAGAGATGTGCCTTCCTGCGCTTTTAGCGACTCAATCACCGCAGCAATTTGAGAATCAGCAAGCAGCTCATAGCGGTCGTCGGTGTCAATGTCGTTTGCATCGCAATAGGCAACAATTGCAACGTAATCAAGCGAATCATGAGCTTTTTGAATTGCATGAAACTCGAGACGCTGCTCATCGGTTACGTCAGGGCAAAGGTCAGGATGCAAAATCTTGCAAAGCTTGCGATAGAGTTTTTTTAGCTTCTCAACATCAAAAGAAAGGTCCCCAAACTCCTTTTTAGAAGCCTGGGTGGTTACTACCGATGATGCTGTTCCCTCTTCTGCTTCATTTAGCCACTTGTCAAACTCTTTATCAAGAACTTCATCGATGAGTGCTTCGTTTATCTCAGAGTCGTTCTTTTTGGCAGCTTTGCACATTGCAAGTTTGCGCTTCGCACGACGCTCGTTAATTTCAGCTTCAGCTAGTTCGATTTCGTAACAGCCAATTTTGCTCATGTAATCGGCCTCGATTGCTGGGTTTTGATTTAAGACAATGTCATCCCGCTCCAAGATGAAATCTTTGATTCGACCTCGAATCGATGCAATTTCACCAAGGTAGTGCTCGCGAAGTTTATTGTTTGTCGACACCTGATTAGAATTCATCTGATGCCCTCTTCTGAAAAATTTAAAATCCCTAGTGATTTATGCTAGCACACCAGGTGAAATTAGCTATTCTGCGCATGTAAACTTAACCGAAACGATTAACGCGAAGGACAACGCAGCACCCGAGCGTCTAACAACGTCAAAGTAAAGAAAAATTGATGATTAATTTAAAAAACCGCAGCTAGATAGTGATGTTTAGGAACATGCAAGCCATGAGCATGTAGGTAACAACTGAAATCATGTCGGAAATCGATGAAATCATCGGGCTCGCCATGAGCGCTGGGTCAACGCCAACCTTCTTAGCGGCAATTGGCAAAAGGCCACCCAAAATCTTTGCGCAGAAAACAATGATGATTTGAGAGGCTCCAACAGTGAGACCAATCATGAACGGTTGCTGGTCGATTAGCACTACCTTTAGCATGTTAAAGAGACTCAAAATCACACCGACAATCAAACTGATTCTTGCTTCTTTCCAAAGAACCTTCGCATAATCCTTCGTAGAGATGTCGCCAACAGCCAAACCACGAATAACAAGCGTTGCAGCCTGAGAGCCAGAATTTCCGCCGCTTCCCATGAGAAGAGGCAAGTAGCTAACAAGAATAATCACCTGTGAGAGAACTTCTTGGAATGCCGAGATGATTGAGCCTGTAATCATTGCACTCACCGTCAAGAAAATGAGCCAAGGCAGGCGGTTCTTGACGTGATTAATTACAGGAATGTCTAGATATTCATCACCAGCGTCGTCGCCCGACATAACGCCAGCCATTCTCTCGATGTCCTCTGTAGCCTCATCTTCGATAACATCCAGGATGTCGTCAAACGTAATGATTCCAACAATTCTGTGCTCGCTATCGACAACAGGAATTGCGAGGTAGCCATACTTTTTAAAGACTTCAGCTACGTCTTCCTGGTCATCATAGACGTTAACTGAGACAACATCGGTGTTCATCAAGTCTTCAATGATTGCGTCGTCATCGGCAAGCACGAGTGAGCGAAGCGAAATGATGCCAATTAGCTTTCGCCCTTCGCTCTTAACGTAGCAAGTGTAAATCGTCTCTGAGTCAATGCCGACTTTTCGAATTTGAGAAAGTGCCTGCTTGACAGTCATCTCCTTTTGCAAAGAGACATATTCAGGCGTCATCAGCGTGCCGGCGCAGTCATCAGGGTAATTCAGAAAAGTGTTAATGAGATGACGCTCTTCTTTTGGCGTCTCCATCAAAATCTTGTCAACGATGTTGGCAGGAAGTTCTTCTAGCACGTCAATTTTGTCGTCAAAGTCAAGCTCATCTAGAATAAACGAGATTTCCCGGTCGTTAATAGCCTGAATAATTGCAGTTTGCTCATCGGTGTCCAAAAAAGAGAAAGCCTCGACAGAAACATCCTTTGGAAGCATTCGAAAAATCGCAACAGTCTTCTCGATGCCAAGAGTGTCGGCAACTTCTTCTAAAATTTCGGCGATGTCGGCCTCATTGCACGCCAAAAGAAGATTCCTAGCCGACATGTAATGTTTGCTAGAAATCTCTTGAATGACCTGCTCAGTCACTTCGTCAAAGGTCAATGTTTCTTTTTCTTCAGTCAAGATATCTACTTCTTTTCTGCCTTTGAAACGACTAAAAACTAAACGTGGAGTTCGCTTTCGATGTGTAGCGAATCGGCATTGTCAGCAAGAATTGGGGCAACGACATTTTCGCAGAACTCTTCTACCTGCAAAGGACAAAGCCCAATAAAGTCGCTAGGGTTAACGCACTCTTCAATTTCTTCAATTGTTAGGCCAAAGCGGTCATCTTTCTCAATGCGAGAAATCAAATCATTTGGCTGACCTTGCTCTTTTACGACTTTAGCTGCATCTTGAGCATGCTCGCGAATGATTTCGTGGAGCTCTTGGCGATCGCCACCCTTTTTCACAGCCTTCATCATAATGTTTTCGCTAGCCATGAACGGAAGCTCCGCCATCACACGTGACTCGATAACTTTTGGATAAACAACAAGTCCATCGGTTACATTGATGAGAATGTTAAGAATTGAGTCTACGCCCAAAAATGCCTCTGACATTGCAATTCTTTTATTTGCAGAGTCGTCAAGGGTGCGCTCAAACATCTGCGTAGCTGAGGTAAACGAAGGGTTGATAATGTCGGCAATCACATAGCGAGCAATCGAACAAACTCTCTCGCAGCGCATTGGGTTGCGTTTATAGGGCATTGCAGAAGATCCAATTTGGTTTTTCTCAAATGGCTCTTCCATCTCTTTAAATGAAGCTAGAAGACGAATGTCGGTGCACATTTTGCTTGCAGATTGTGCAACACCAGAAAGAGCTGAGAGAATCTCGAAGTCAAACTTACGAGAATAGGTCTGACCCGAGACCGGAACAACAGAATCAAATCCAAGCTCTTTTGCGACTTGCTCTTCTACCTGCTTAATCTTTGCAACATCGCCTTCAAATAGCTCAACAAAGCTAGCTTGAGTGCCAGTGGTGCCTTTTACGCCAAGCAAGCAAAGGTCATCGGCACAACGAAGAAGCGCTTTGTAGTCAAGGCACAATTCATAGGTCCAAAGCGTTGCACGTTTGCCAACAGTAGTGAGCTGTGCTGGCTGAAGATGAGTGTAGGCAAGGCAAGGCAAGTCTTTGTAGTCTTTTGCAAACTCGCTCAGCTGCGAAATCACACAAACAAGCTTTTTCAAAACAAGCTGCAGAGCCTCTTTCATAACAATAATGTCGCAGTTATCACCAACATAGCAACTCGTTGCTCCAAGGTGAATAATTCCTTTAGCATCAGGACATTGCTGGCCGTAGGCATAAACATGGCTCATGACATCATGGCGAACTAGCTTCTCGCGCTCTTGCGCAACCTCGTAGTTGATGTCGTCTTTGTGCTCTTCTAGCTGGGCAATTTGCTCATCTGTGATGTTTAGGCCCGCATCCTTTTCAGCTCGAGCAAGCGCAATCCAAAGCCTTCTCCAAGTTCTGAATTTCTTTTCCTCGCTGAAAAGGTGCTGCATCTCGTCGCTTGCATAGCGAGTTGAAAACGCAGAAATGTATTTATCGTGAGAATTTTGCATTCTTAAATCCTTTGCTTTTTTACTTAAAAAAGATGAGCTCCACCAAACTAAATTGAGAAATAATCTACGCCGCCCTCAAACAATTCTTGGTATTTATTACCAGGCACATTAACGTAGAGATTATCTCCTCGACGTTCTGAATGACCCATTTTACCAAGAACACGCCCGTTAGCTGAGCAAATAGATTCAATGTTAGCAACTGAACCATTAGGATTTGTTGCGGTGTCAGTTGTTGCGCGACCGTCAAGGTCGACATACTGAGCGCACACCTGTCCATTTAAAACAAGCTGCTGAAGCGTTTCGTCATTGCAAACAAAGCGACCTTCGCCATGACTAATTGCAATTGTGTGAACATCGCCGACTTCAAGTCTTGACATCCAAGGCGACAAAACGGAAGACACACGAGTTTGAACAAGCGCCGACTCATGATGACCAACCAGGTTATAGGTCAGCGTCGGGTCATCATCTTTCAAATCAACGATTTTGCCATAGGGCAAAAGGCCAAGCTTGAGCAATGCCTGGAAGCCATTGCAAATGCCAAGAACAAGGCCATCGCGAACTTCAAGCAAGTTGGTAATCGATTCGGAAATCTTGCCAGATCTAAAGAAGGACGCGATAAATTTAGCGCTTCCGTCTGGCTCGTCTCCACCAGAAAAACCACCAGGAATCATGAGCATTTGCGACTCATCAATTTTTTGCGAGAGTAAATCGACACTTTCAGAAACCTGCTCTGGGGTTAAGTTCTTAATAACAAAAATCTCAGGGTCGGCACCCGCAGCAGCAAAAGCACGCGCAGTGTCAAATTCACAGTTTGTGCCTGGGAATACAGGGATAATAACTTTTGGTTTTTTGTCGAGCAGCACCGAACACTTCGTGGCTTCAGGCTTTTTGGCAGAAGAAATGAGGTCTACTTCCTCAGCCTCAAGCGTCGCTGATTGTCTTGGATAAACATCATCAAGAACGCTCTCCCACTTTGCTTGAGCATCGTCCAAATCGACAAACTCATCGCCATAAATGATCGTGAAGTCATCGTTTGTAGTTGCGATTTCGCCTGCATATTCAACGTTTTCAAAAGCTTCAATCACATCTTCTGTATCATCGCTTTCAACCTCAAGAATGACAGCACCATAATTTGGCTCGAAAAGCTGCTTTGAGGTGAAGTCAGAATTAACATGCAAACCAATTCTATTGCCAAGGCACATCTTGAAAAGCGACTCCATCGTGCCGTTATAGGCAGGCGTTGACGCACTTAAAACTTTGCCTGAAACGATGAGCTCATTGAGGGTGTCGAGCAGTGATTTTTGCGACTCAATGTCAACAACACTTCCCGATTTCTTTGGCTCAACAATCAAAACGCAAGAATTGTTTTCCTTAAATTCAGGGCTGATGATGATGTTTGCATCACTCAAGGCAGTCGCAAAACTAACGAGCGTTGGCGGAACTGAAATGTCATCAAACGTGCCACTCATTGAATCTTTGCCACCAATAGCTGCAACTTCAAGACCAATTTGAGCATCTAGTGCACCAAGAACTGCAGCGAAAGGCTCGCCCCAGTTAGAAGGATTGTCTCCTAGCTTTTTGAAATATTCCTGAAGCGTGAGCAGGGTGTCGTGACGAGAAAAGCCAGCACAGACCAGCTTTGTCACACTGTCGACGACTGCCAAAAACGCGCCAGCATATTGATTACATGTTGTCAGATTTGGGTTATAGCCCCAAGCCATTCCAGAAACCGTGGAGGTCTCTCCAAGAACTGGAAGCTTAGAAACCATCGCAATAGAAGGTGTTACCTTGTGTTTTCCGCCAAGTGGTGACATGACAGTGCTTGCCCCGATTGTGGAGTCAAACATTGACACAAGGCCTTCTTTAGAGCAAGAATTTAAGTCGACGAGCATTGCATCGAACTTTTCTGCAAACGATTTGTCTTCAAAATCGCAGCCCTCAAAACATGGAACTAAAACGTTTGCGTGTTTTGGGGCCCCGTTTGAGTCCAAGAAAGCGCGAGAGAGATCCACAACGCGCTGTCCACGATAGGTTTGCACCATTCTAGGAGCCTCGGTTACACGAGCAACAATTGTTGCTTCGAGGTTTTCTTTTGCAGCAAACTCCAAGAAACGCTCAACGTTTTCTGGATGAATAACGCAAGCCATTCTTTCTTGCGATTCTGAAATTGCAATTTCAGTGCCGTCAAGGCCGAGATATTTACAAGGTACAGCATCGAGATTGATGTCGAGGCCTTCTGCCAGCTCACCAATTGCAACACTCACGCCGCCAGCGCCAAAGTCGTTGCAGCGAATGATGAGTGAAGATGCTTCTTTGTTTCTAAAAAGTCGTTGAAGCTTGCGCTCGGTTGGAGCGTTACCTTTTTGAACTTCGCTTCCGCAGTTTTCAAGGGAAGTTTTCTTGTGTGCTTTAGAAGAGCCAGTCGCGCCACCGATGCCATCGCGACCTGTTCTTCCTCCAAGAAGGACAGCGATGTCACCATCTTTTGGAGTTTCGCGAACGACTGCATCGGCTGGAGCAGCACCAACAACAGCACCAATCTCCATTCTTTTAGCTTCGTATCCTGGATGATAAATTTCATCTACGATGCCTGTAGCAAGGCCGATTTGGTTGCCATAGCTAGAGAAACCATCAGCAGCACCTCTGCAAATTTTGCGCTGAGGAAGCTTGCCTTCGCGAGTTTCTTCAACTGGAGCATTTGGATTAGAAGCACCAGTGATGCGCATCGATTGATAAACGTATGAGCGGCCACTCAATGGGTCACGAATCGCACCGCCAACACAAGTTGCAGCGCCACCAAAAGGCTCGATTTCAGTTGGGTGATTGTGAGTCTCGTTCTTGAAGAGATAGAGCCAATCTTGAAGCTCACCATTAACATCAACCTTTGCTTTAATTGTGCAAGCGTTAATTTCATCGCTCTCGTCAAGATTAGTCAAAATGCCACGTTTTTTCAAAACGCGACCAGCAATAGTGCCAATATCCATGAGCGTCACAGGCTTTTCTTCCCTGCCGCACTCTTTTCTTAAATCGAGGTAACGAGAAAATGCAGCCTTTACTTCCTCATCATCAATTTGGATGTCTTGAAGACAAGTGTTAAACGTTGTGTGTCTGCAGTGGTCTGACCAATAGGTGTCAATGACCTTAATCTCAGTGATTGTTGGAACTCTGCCCTCTTCTGCAAAATATTTTTGGCAGAACTTGATGTCGTCAAGATCCATTGAAAGACCAAGAGTGTCAATTTGAGATTGCAGCTCAGCATCGGTCATTTCATTGAAACCATCAATTGACGCTACAGGCTGCACTTCCTTAGCTTCCATTTGAAGAGACTCAGGCAGCTCAAGAGAAGCTTCTTGCATTTCGACCGGGTTAATGAGCAAGTGCTTTACGGAAGCAATCTCATCTTGGGAAAGCTCGCCTTTAAGAAGGTAGATTTTTGCGCATCTAACTGTTGGGCGTGCACAGCCGCAAAGAAGCTGAACGCATTCGCTAGCAGAATTTGCGCGCATATCGAACTGTCCAGGTAAAAGCTCAGTTGCAATTACAACATCAGCCGCTGGAAGCTCATCTAGAATTTCATCAACTGCTGGCTCTGAAAAAACTACATTTAAGCTCTTGTTTAGAGCTTCAGCAGAAATTCCCTCAACGTCATAGCGATTGACAATTTCTACGCCTTGAACTGATTTAATCCCCAAAAAGTCACGCAGTTCTGCGAAAACTTTGCCAGCTTCGACGTTAAAACCGTCACGTTTTTTTACTAAAACTCGGTCAATCATTTTTGTTAAAAATACCTCTCTTTAAGTTTTTTTAGGAATTTAGACACGCAAGAGCTTTTGCGCCAATGTCGTGTCTACAAAATGCCCCTTCGAATTTTATATTTTCTATCTCACTATAGGCATCATCAAGAGCACTTTGTAGCGTGTCGTTAACACTAACAACACCCAAAACGCGCCCACCATTAGTGACAAGTTTGTCGCCATCAAGCTTTGTGCCTGCATGAATTACATGAACGTTGTCATGTTTGCAACCATCAATTTGACCATTTACAAGGCCGGTAATAACTTTGCCTTTTTCATAGGCCTCAGGGTAACCGCCACTTGCCAAAATGACAATTGCAGAAGCTTTGTCATCGAAGCTAAACTCAACCTCATCAAGTTTTCCATTAGTGCAAGCCTGGCAAATCTCAAGAAAATCGCCATTAAGAAGAGGCAAAACAACTTGTGCCTCAGGGTCGCCGAAGCGAGCGTTGTATTCAATAACTTTTGGGCCAGCTTCAGTGATCATCAAACCGAAGTAAAGACAGCCTTTAAATGGACAACCCTCTTGCTGCATAGCCTTAAGAGTTGGTTTGAAAATTGTCTCTTCACAAACAGCAGCAATTTCTGGAGTGTAGTAGGGGTTTGGAGCGACAACACCCATGCCACCAGTGTTTAGACCCTCGTCGTTGTCATGAGCTCGCTTGTGATCTTGCGAAGACATCATCGGGATGCATGTTTTTCCATCGCAGAAAGAAAGAACGCTAACCTCAGGCCCTGTTAAAAACTCTTCAACTACGAGTTTGTTACCCGCGTCTCCAAAGTGCTTGTCGACCATAATCTCTTGGATGCCTGCAAGTGCCTCTTCTTTTGTTTGGCAAATCAAAACGCCCTTGCCAAGCGCCAAACCATCAGCCTTGAGCACTACAGGAAAATTCTCATAGCTGTTGATGTATGCAGTAGCGTCATCTGCCGAGGAAAATGTCTCAAACTGAGCAGTCGGGATGTCATATTTTTTCATCAAATCTTTAGAAAAAGCTTTGCTGGCTTCAATTCTTGCAGCGGCCTTGTTAGGTCCAAAAGCAGGAATTCCGACTTCAGCCATGGCGTCAACCATGCCAAGTGCCAGAGGGTCATCTTGAGCGACGATTGCGTAGTCAATTCCCTCTTCTTTTGCAAAGGCAACCATAGCCTCAACATTGGTTGAAGCGATTGGCTTGATTTTTGCATCGTAGGAAATGCCGCCGTTGCCTGGCGCACACCAAATTTCATCAACACCTGCGCTTTTCTTGAGCGCACGAATAATCGCATGCTCTCTTCCGCCACCGCCAACTACTAAGATTTTCATTGTTGTCTCCTGTGTGTCGAACTATTAATGATGGAATAGACGAATTCCACAAAATGCCATTGCAATGTTGAAGCGATTGCAAGTCTCGATTACCTGCTGGTCACGAATTGAACCGCCAGGCTCAACGATTGCGGTAACTCCGCTTCTGTTAGCACGCTCGATGTTGTCTCCAAATGGGAAGAAAGCATCACTTGCAAGTGAAACGCCGCTGCATTTTGAAAGGTAGCTTTCGCGCTCTTCCTTTGTGAGAGGTTGTGGTTGCTCGGTAAAAGTCTCAGCCCAAACGTCATCGCCTATAACATCTTCTGGATGGCTACCAAGGTAAACATCAATTGCGTTGTCGACGTTTGGCTTTGCAATGTCATCGCGGAAAGGCAAATTCAAGACTTTATCCATGTGGCGAAGCTGCCAATAATCGGCTTTGTCTCCTGCCAAGCGAGTGCAGTGAATTCTTGACTGCTGACCTGCTCCAACACCAATTGTTTGGCCGTCTTTTACATAGCAAACTGAGTTTGATTGAGTGTATTTCAAAGTAATGAGCGCAATTAAAAGGTCACGCTTTTGATCATCAGTTATCTCTTTGTTCTCGGTAACAACATTTGAAAGCATTGAGTCGACGTTAATGTCGAGGTCTTGTCTTCCCTGCTCAAAAGTCACGCCGAAAACGCTGCGTTTTTCCTGCTTGCAAGGGACGTAAGCGGCATCGATTTTCACTACGTTGTAGTTACCTTTTTTCTTAGACTTCAAAATCTCTAAAGCTTCAGGCTCATAGCCAGGAGCAATTACGCCATCAGAAACTTCATGCTTGATGAGTTTCGCTGTTGGAACATCGCAAACATCGGAAAGAGCAATCCAGTCACCAAACGATGACATCCTGTCGGCGCCTCTAGCTCGAGAATAGGCACAAGCCAAAGGAGAAAGCTCAGCGTCTGCATCGACGTGATACATTCTTTTCAAGGTATCATCAAGCGGAAGACCAATTGCTGCCCCTGCTGGAGAGACGTGTTTAAAGCTTGTAGCTGCAGGAATGCCAGTTGCAGCTTTCAAGTCGCGAACTAGTTGCCATGAATTAAAAGCGTCTAGAAAGTTGATGTATCCAGGCTTACCATTGAGAATCTCGATTGGCAGCTCAGAACCATCCTCCATGTAAATTCGTGCAGGCTTTTGGTTAGGGTTAGTTCCATACTTAAGTTCGAACTCTTTCATCTATTCACCAACCTTTTCATATTTGTTCACGATTTTTGTCTCGTAGGTGCCGTCAGCCAAATTAAACTCCCAGCAAACAAGACCAATCTTGTTGTCATTGTTAAGGTTTTTCCAAATTGCGTGCGAGAAATCGTCAAGACCAACAAACTCACCAGAGAACACGATTGGCTCTGTGTCAAATGAAGGAAGTGGGCTTCCATCGTCAACGTAGGTCGAAACAAGGCGACCAGTGCAAGGAACAACGTCATCATAGAAAAAGAATGAGCGCTGGCAACCTTCAGTGTTAGGGTTTGTACATTTCAAAACTGAAAGCGCAACTTGCCCAGTCTTGTTGTTAATCATCATTGAAATTCGAGGAGTGAAGCTTGGTGCGTCATCTTCGAAAGTGCGAGTGAAAAGTGCAGTTTGAAAAGCATTTCTTGGGCAATCTGTAGAAACAACAGCGTCATAGATTGTGTTTGTTTGGTCACCATTCGTGATGATTACAACGTTTTTGTCTTTGACCTCGATTGAGGCATTGTAAATAATCAGGTGTGGATCAGCGCATTTAGACTCATCGGCCGCAACTGTTCTCACGCCCAATCCCTTAAACTCGCCATCATCGATTGGCTCAAAAACTCTGTTTCTGCTGTTTGCGCTTCTGCCCATAATCCAGTAGGCAGCGAGAAGTTTTTCATTGTGAATTTTGTAAAAAACAAGACCTCTACCAGGGTATGTTTTGCTAGATAGATAACTCTGAATGTCTGTCACGGTTTTTCTCCTTCTAAACTTCGTCTAGCTCTTCGCAGACTTTTGCAACCGCCTGTGGAAGCAAAATCCATTCCGCATTTTCCATCACTCGTTTTTGAAGAACTTCAGGCGTGTCCCCCTCGAGAACCTCGACTGCCTTCTGAGCAATAATTGGTCCACCATCACATTCGCTGTTAACAAAATGCACAGTCGCGCCTGTGATTTTTACGCCGCGCCTGAGTGCTTCTTCGTGCACTCGCAATCCGTAATATCCCTTTCCGCAAAAAGAAGGAATTAACGACGGATGAACGTTAATGATTCTGTTCTCAAACGCATCAATGACGTTTTCTCCAAGAATTGTCATAAAGCCAGCGAGCACAACCACATCAATTTCGTTTTCACGTAAAAGCGAAACGAGAGCATCGCCATAATCGCCAGTGCTCTCGAAATCTTTACGCTTTAGAACTTCTGTTTTAATGTTTGCATTTTTAGCTCGCGTCAGCGCGTAGGCCGCATCGTTGGAAGAAAGCACAAGCTTAATTGCTCCATGTTCAATTTTACCAGCTGCAGAAGCGTCGATTAGCGCCTGCAGGTTAGTGCCGCCACCAGAAACTAAAACTGCGATGTTGATCACAAAAAGCTCACTTTCTCTCCTTCGACAAGCTCGCCAATTACATGAGCTTTGTCGCCAAACTTTTCTGAGATTGAAATTACTTCATCAACATTTTCAGGCGCTGTGACAACGCACATGCCAATTCCCATGTTGAAGGTGTTGTAAATGTCATCGTCTTCAATTTCGCCAACTTGCTGCATCAGCTTAAAGATTGGCTTAACTGGGACTTTGCTCTTTGTGATTTGCGCAGCAAGACCAGGCTTAATTCCACGTGGAAGATTTTCGATGAATCCACCACCTGTGATGTGCATAAAGCCTTTTGAAAGTTGCTTCTTCGTCATCTCGAGCAATGGCTTTACATAAATTCTTGTTGGAGTAATGAGTTCCTCACCAAGAGTTTTGCCGAGCTCATCGTAGTGTTTATTTAAAACATCGGGATTATTGTCGATGTCGAAAAGCTTGCGTACAAGCGAAAAACCATTTGAGTGAACGCCAGACGATTCAAGGCCAACGATGACATCCCCTAACTTTTGGTCATCAGGTGAAATCATGTTGTCAGCATCAATGAGACCAACCGAGAAACCCGCCAAGTCATATTCATTTTCCGCATAAAAACCAGGCATCTCAGCTGTTTCGCCACCAACGAGCGCACAACCCGCCATAACGCAGCCATCAGAAATTCCAGCTACGATTTGCTCAATTTTTTCAGGATTGTTCTTTCCGCATGCTATGTAGTCAAGGAACAAAAGAGGCTCTGCGCCAGCACAAGCGATGTCGTTTACACACATTGCCACGCAATCGATGCCGACAGTGTCATGCTTGTCAAGAATGTGAGCAATCTTTAACTTTGTGCCAACTCCATCAGTTCCAGAAACAAGGGTTGGAGATGTCATGTTAGAGACATTGTTCTTAATAGAAAAAGCGCCACCAAAGCCACCAAGACCGCCAACACATTCTTCACGTGTTGTTCTGGCAACGTGCTTTTTCATTAGTTCAACTGCGCGATAGCCTGCTTCGACATCTACGCCAGCTTCAGCATATTTACCCAAAGTAACTCAACTCCTAAACTTAAATCTTTTTACCTGTGCCCGATTGACTCAACGGACGCATGTGAGTTTCAATTTCACCCGAATCTTTTATTTCTAATGGATATTCATTATTAAAACAGCCCAAGCAAAAACCGCAATCTGAATTAATTGCAAGCTTTGTGGCATCGTCTAGCGACAAATAGCCAAGGCTGTCACAACCAAGAATCTCTCGAATTTCTTCATCGGACCTGTTTGTTGCCACGAGCAAATCGGCATCAGGAACATCGGTGCCGAAATAACAAGGGTGCCTAAATGGAGGCGAAGACACTCTGAAGTGCACTTCTTTAGCACCTGCGCGATAGAGCAATTTAATCAAACGCTGCGACGTTGTGCCTCGAACAATTGAGTCATCGACAAGCACAACACGCTTGCCCTTAATCGTTGAAGGGATTGGGTTTAGCTTAATGCGCACAGTGTTCGCGCGCTCTTTCTGAGAACCCTGGATAAAGCTTCTGCCGACATATTTATTCTTGACAATGCCGGTTGCATATGGAATTCCGCTTTCTTGCGCAAAACCCTGAGCTGCATCGAGGCCAGAATCAGGAGCGCCAATGACCACATCGGCATCGGCAGGATGCGAACGAGCCAAAAGCTTGCCCGCTTCAACTCTAGACTCATGAACGCAAGTGTTTTCAATGATTGAGTCGGGGCGAGCAAAATACATGTATTCAAAAACGCAAAGATTAAAAGGCTTAGTCTTGCATTTGTCTTTAATAGAGCGCATTCCGTTGTAGTCAAAAACGACAATCTCACCAGGCTCAACATCTCGAAGAAGTGTGGCACCAACGGTGTCAAGGGCACAAGACTCACTAGCGACAACATAGCCGCCACCTTCGAGTGTGCCAATACAAAGCGGACGAATTCCGTGAGGGTCGCGCACTGCAATGAGCTTAGTTGCACTCATCACGACGAGACAATAGGCACCCTCGATGATGTCCATGACTTTAAGAATTGCCGACTCAATGTTGTCAGAATCGATTCTTGCCTGAGTAATCAAGTGAGTGATGATTTCTGTGTCAGACGTACCATGAAAAATTGAGCCACGAGCTTCAAGTTCGTGGCGCAAATAGGTTGCATTTGTAAGGTTTCCGTTGTGAGAAAGTGCAAGTGAGCCCTTTGAGTGACGCACAATCATAGGCTGAGCGTTTGCAAGGGTTCGAAGGCCGCTAGTCGCATAACGGACATGACCAGTAGCCATTTTAGCGTTAGTGTCGAGGTCTTCTAGAACCCTCTTTGTAAAAACGTCACTGACAAGACCCATGCCGGTAATTCCCGACAAAACGCCGTCAACGTTTAGAGCAATTCCGCAGCTTTCCTGACCTCTGTGCTGCAAAGATAAAAGTGCGCGATAGGTCTCGTAGGGCAAATCCATCTCACCGGCTTTGTCATAGATTCCAAAGACGCCGCACTCCTCCCCCAGCTTAATTTCGGGGGTCATTTCAAATTCAGTTGCCAATTTATTCTTTCTGTTTTTAAGGTTAAAAACTAACCGATCAATCTCTTCATTACCTCTTGATAGGCACCTTGCTCACCGCCAAGATCGCGACGGAAAAGGTCTTTATCAAGATGCTCACCTGTGGTTTTGTCCCAGAAACGGCAAGTGTCAGGTGAAATTTCGTCAGCAAGAATGATTGTTCCGTCTGGAGTTCTGCCAAACTCAATCTTGAAATCGATGAGGCGAATGTTTGCCGCATCCATAATGTCAATCAACTGCTCGTTTACTTTAAAAGCATACTCAGTAATCTTGTCGATTTCTTCTTGAGTAGCAAGACCGAGCGCCAACGCATAGTAATGATTGATTAGTGGGTCATGAAGGTCGTCATTTTTGTAGCTAAACTCCAGAATTGGTGTCAGAAGCTCAGTTCCCTCCTCGACTCCCATGCGCTTTGAGAAAGAGCCTGCCGCAACGTTTCTGATGATTACCTCAAGAGGAACAATGTCGACCTTTTTTACGAAAGTGTCGCGGTCGTTGACCTCTTCAACATAATGAGTTGGGATGCCTGCTTTTTCAAGCTTTTGCATAATGGCGTTTGAAAGCTTATTGTTGACAATTCCCTTGTCTTTAATGGTTCCTTTTTTGGCGCCGTCACCAGCAGTAGCGTCGTCTTTGTAGTGAACCATAACGATGTTTTCGTCGTTTGTAGCAAAAACCTGTTTTGCTTTGCCCTCGTAGAGCATTTCTTTTGTTTCGAAGCTCAACTTATCCTCCTAAAAAATTAAAGCTTTAAAAAACCATTATTGCCATTTATGAATTGAGCATGTTTTGCAATTGCTCGTCTTTTTGTTTGATTTCATCAATTGTTTTGCTGCGGAAATCCTCTAGCTTAGCCGCAAGGTCATCATCACTTAAAGCAAGAATTGAAATTGCGAGGTAGGCAGCATTTTTTGCGCCATTTACAGCAACTGTAGCAACAGGGAAACCGCTAGGCATTTGAACGGTTGAAAGCAAAGCATCCATTCCGTCTTCAATTCCTCCAGAAAGAGGAAGCCCGATGATTGGAAGAGTGGTGTGTGCCGCAAAAGCCCCTGCAAGATGTGCAGCCATGCCAGCTGCGCAAATGATTACGCCAAAGCCCTGCTCTTTTGCAGTCTTTGCAGCTTTAGCTGCAGCGTCAGCAGTTCTGTGTGCTGAGATGACGTGCGCCTCGAAACCAACATCAAATTTTTTGAGAATGTCGGTACATTTTAAGACGGTATCGGCGTCTGAAATTGAGCCCATTACGACCAAAACTCGATTGTGTGCAGACACGAGTAACTCCTTTGAAACAAATTTGTAACAAGCAAAACTTTAGCAGTACAGAGCGCACTTTTTGACGTGATTTAACCGCTGAAGTTAAGTATAACCCACATTTTGCACAATAGAAACAAAACAAAAACTTCAAAAATAACTATGCTTATAAAAGTTGTATTAGCTTCAAGTTCCTTTAAGGAGGGGAAAATGTCTTACATTGAAAATGTATTGGAGCAACTGGAACAGAAAAACCCAGGACAACCAGAATTCATTCAGGCAGCTTCTGAGGTTTTGAATTCTCTTAAACCAGTCTTCGAGCGTCACCCAGAGTTCGAGCAGGCTGCACTTCTCGAGAGAATTACTGAGCCAGAGCGCGTCGTAATGTTCCGCGTTCCATGGGTTGACGACAATGGAAATGTCCAGGTAAACCGTGGTATGCGCGTCGAATATAACAGCGCAATTGGACCATACAAAGGCGGACTTCGTCTTCATCCATCTGTAAACCTCGGCATCATTAAGTTCCTTGGTTTTGAGCAGATTTTCAAAAATGCCCTCACAACTCTTCCAATGGGTGGTGGCAAAGGCGGTTCTGACTTTGATCCAAAGGGAAAGTCAGACATGGAAGTTATGCGCTTCTGCCAGTCATTCATGACAGAGCTTTGCAAGCACATTGGTCCTAACACCGACGTACCTGCAGGCGACATCGGAACAGGTGCTCGCGAGATTGGCTACATGTTTGGTCAATACAAGAGAATTCGCAACGAGTTCACTGGCGTTCTCACAGGCAAAGGCCTTGAGTGGGGCGGCTCTTGCACAAGAACTGAAGCTACAGGCTATGGTCTTGTTTACATCGTTAATGAATATCTCAAATCAAAGGGCGAGAACTTCGACGGAAAGACAGTCACAATTTCTGGCTCTGGTAACGTTGCAATCTACGCAGTTCAAAAAGCACAGCAACTCGGCGCAAAGGTTGTTACAGTTAGCGACTCAACTGGTTGGGTTTACGACAAAAACGGAATCGATGTTGCTCTTCTTCAGCAAATTAAAGAGCAAGAGCGCGGACGCATTTCAGAATATGCAGAGCGCAAATCAGGCGTTGAGTATCACGAGGGTCGTGGCGTTTGGCAAATCCCTTGCGACATCGCTCTTCCTTGTGCAACTCAAAACGAACTTCTCATCGACGACGCAAAACAACTCATCGCTAACGGATGCAAGATTGTTGCTGAAGGTGCAAACATGCCAACAACTCTCGAGGCAACTCAAGAGCTCCAGCAAAACGGCGTTGTGTTCCTCCCTGGCAAAGCAGCTAATGCTGGCGGCGTAGCAGTTTCTGGTCTTGAGATGTCACAAAACTCTGAGCGTCTTTCATGGACATGCGAAGAGGTTGACGCAAAACTCAAGACAATCATGAAAAACATCTTTGCTCAAATCGACAGCGCAGCTAAAGAATATGACTGCGAAGGCGACTACGTCAAAGGCGCAAACATTGCTGGCTTCATGAAAGTTGCTAAAGCAATGATGGCTCAAGGCATTGTCTAAGCTAGCTCGTTAACTTTCGTCTTCAGAAGTTGGCAATGTCGGAAAGACTACGCTTTGAATAAAGACATTCGAATCGGAAATTGAGATAACGCCAACGCAAGCTGGATTTGGCGACCTGAAGATAAACGTGTTATCAACTCGCCCCTCGGAAGTTTCTGAGGGGCTTTTTTCTTTGGTGCACAAAACTGCGTCGATTCCTTCATAGGTGCCAAACATGTTTGAGCGAGGAGCAATGCACATAATTACATCGGCACCATCGGCTTTAAGCTGCGAAACCACACCTTGAATTGCCGCTTTTGTGTAGTAATTGTTGATCGAGAAAATGCCAAGCGTTTTAGAGCCAAACTTCAAGACAGTTGGCTCGCCTGAGTCAACAATCTCTTGCATGTCAATAGTTACAACCTCAGAGTTTTTATCGAGATAGTCACTTCTCACATCAGAGACATAGACTGGACTTAACCCCGAAATCAACACAGAACTAAAAGCTTGACGAAGCGTTTCTTCTTCCTCAGCAACCGAAGCTTTTTCTTTGCTCTCGTTTAAGTCTTCGTCGCCTGATTCGGTGTCACCACTTGAATCTGATGCTGAGTTTGAAGTAGTTTCTGTATTTTCCGAATCTTCACTGCCTGTAGTTTTTGCGCTAGAAGCAGAAGCATCTGAAATCGTGCCGATGGCAGCTTCCTCGCCTATTCCCTTGTAGACAATTGAGTAGCAAAAATCCATCGTCCCGAATTTTTCGTCCACCTTAGTGGCAACCACATTAAAAGACGTTGAAAACCCGAAATAGAAAATAATTACAGCTGCACAAATCGCTAATACGACCACAAAGACAACAAGCGCGATCTTTTCTCGCAGCGTGTTGTCTTCACGAAACTCTTCTTGTTCTGTCGAAAAATCTTCGTACATGCAACTAATAATTTACAGCATAGATTTCAAAAACTGCCCAGTGTAGGACTGCTTACACTTTGCTACATCTTCCGGTGTACCGCAAACTACAATCTCGCCACCTGCGTTTCCACCCTCAGGACCCAAATCAACAATCCAGTCAGCCGACTTGATTACATCGAGGTTGTGCTCGATAACGAGAACGGTGTTGCCTTTGTCAACTAGCGACTGCAATACCTCGAGCAGCTGTCGCACATCTTCAAAATGAAGCCCAGTTGTTGGCTCGTCAAGAATGTAGAACGTTTTGCCAGTTTGCTTCTTTTGTAGCTCACTTGCCAGTTTGACACGCTGGGCTTCACCACCAGAAAGAGTTGTGGCGCCTTGACCAAGATGAATGTAGCCAAGCCCAACGTCGTGAAGAGTTTGAAGCTTGCGTTTAATCGCTGGAATGTTATGGAAAAACTCGAGTGCCTCATCGACCGTCATCTCAAGCACGTCATAAATGTTCTTCCCGCGATAATAAACAGTGAGAGTTTCGTTGTTGTATCTCTTTCCTCCACACTGTTCACAAGGAACATAAATGTCGGGCAAAAAGTGCATTTCAATCTTGATTTGACCATCACCTTTGCAAGCTTCACAACGACCATCAGAAACATTAAATGAAAAACGGCCAGGCCCAAAGCCTTTAGCCTTCGCATCAGGCGTGCTAGCGAAAAGCTGCCTAATGTCGTCCCAAAGGCCAACATAGGTCGCAGGGTTTGACCTTGGAGTTCTGCCAATAGGACTTTGATCAATAGAAATCAACTTGTCTAGCTTGTCTAGGCCTGTAATTTTCTTAAAATCGCCAGCTTTTCTGTGCGCATGATTTAGCTTGTTAGCCAGCACAGGCGCAAGTGTGTCAATGATGAGCGAACTTTTGCCAGAACCTGAAACGCCAGTAATGACGGTCAGAGTTCCCAGAGGAACTTTCAAATTTGCCGATTTGAGGTTATTTTGACTAGCGCCAGTGAGCGTCAAAAAACCCTTAGTTGCCTTACGACGAGTGCTTGGAACTTCAATCTTTCTCTTACCCGTTAGATAATCGGCAGTAAGAGAATTCTTTGCTTTCATAATTTTTGCGACACTGCCAGAAGCCACAACCTCACCGCCATGCTCTCCAGCACGAGGTCCCATGTCGACAACAAAGTCGGCGCTTCTAATTGTGTCTTCGTCGTGCTCAACTACAACCACAGTGTTGCCCAGGTCACGCAAGTGTTTTAGCTGTGCAATCAAGCGATCGTTATCTCGCTGGTGCAGGCCAATTGAAGGCTCATCCAAAATGTAGAGAACCCCAACAAGACCAGAACCGATTTGAGTTGCAAGACGAATGCGCTGCGATTCGCCGCCAGAAAGAGTAGCAGTTGCTCGATCTAGCGTTAAGTAATCAAGCCCAACACTAACCAGGAAGTTAAGACGTGCACAAATTTCTTTCAAAATCGGGTTAGCAATTTCAGCCTCTGCGCCCTCAAATTTCAAGCTCTCAAAAAATTTGAGGCATTCTGCAGAAGACATTTCACAAACGTCAATGATTGATTTGCCTTCAATAGTGACAGCCAAAATCTCAGGCTTCAGGCGGCGTCCGTGGCAGGTTTGGCATGGAACAATAGAAAAATAGCGACTAAGCTTCTCGCGCTGCCTGTCGCTTGAGGCTTCCATGTAGCGCTCTTCTACTGCAGCTAAAAGCCCGCACCAAGCCTTTTTCCAGTAGGTGTTTCGGCCATCAAGCGTGTGGTAGTCAACACGAATTTGAGTGTCGCCTAAGCCATAAAGAAGCGCATGCTGTGTTGCTTTTTTGAGCTTTTTGTAGGGAGTGTCGGGCGACTCTCCCATGTGCTTTAACACCGCGCGAATGAGTTGCGGGTAGTAATTTCCATGCCTGAATGGCTCAATCGCCCCCTCTTCAATCGAGAGGTCTTTATCGGGAATAATGAGCTCGGGGTCAGGCTCCTCGTTAGAGCCAATTCCCAAGCAGTCAGGGCACGAACCATATGGCGCATTAAAAGAAAAGTCACGAGGTTCAAGTTTGTTGATTGAAAAACCGTGCTCAGGGCATGCAAGGGCCAACGAAAACAAGTGTTCATCAGGTGGCATTTCTGAGCGAGCTCCGCTTGAAAATGTAGTTACATCTTCTTGCTTTTTTGTTTTATCAACAACTTTCACAAGCACTTGCTTGTCAGAGATTTTCGTTGCATTCTCGATTGCCTCGGCCAGGCGAGAAACATTCGATTCACTGATTTTTACTCTATCTAGAACAACGTCAATGAAGTGCTTTACTTGCTTGTCAAGCTTAATTGGCTCTCCATCGAGCTTTATAATTTTGCCGTCAATGCGAACCCTTGTGAAGCCTTCTTTTAGAAGGTCAGAAAAAAGGTGTGTGAATTCGCCTTTTCTTCCGAGAACCACTGGCGCCATCACGATTGCAACTGAGTTTTCATCTTCTTTAAGCGTCAAAACCTCTTTTACAACCTGGTCGGTGGTTTGCTCTTTTACAGCTTTTCCGCACACTGGGCAATGAGCAACTCCGCATCTTGCAAAAAGAAGACGCAAATAATCATAAATTTCAGTCGTGGTACCGACGGTAGAGCGAGGGTTTTTTGAAGTTGTCTTCTGATCAATTGAGACAGCTGGAGAAAGTCCGTCAATAGAATCAACGTCAGGCTTGTTTGCCTGTCCTAAAAACATGCGGGCATAGGAACTGAGCGACTCAACATAGCGACGCTGGCCTTCCGCATAAATTGTATCGAAGGCCAAAGATGACTTTCCAGAACCTGAAAGGCCAGTTATAACAACGAATTTATCTCGTGGAATTGTTACGTCAACATTTTTTAAATTGTGCTGTCTTGCACCTCTAACGACTATGTCTTTTTCAGCCATTTTTAAAAACTTCCTATGAGTAAAAATGTAGTTTTATCGCAACCCAAAATTATAGACCTAGAAAAGTTAGCCTCTTGGGTGTGCAGCACTGTGCTCTCTCTTCATCAACTCAGCAGAGACGTGCGTGTAGATTTGCGTAGTAGACAAGTTAACGTGACCTAACATCTCTTGCACGGAACGCAAATCGGCGCCACCGTCCAAAAGGTGAGTTGCAAAAGTGTGTCGCAAAACGTGAGGCGAATAGGAAAGGTCAAGGTGTGCCTGCTTAAGAGTGTCCTTAAACATCAAGCGAATTGCATTAGTTGACATCTTATTCCCTGCATTAGACACGAAAAAATAGTCATTTGTCTTGCCATTTAACAGCTCTTCCCTAGCCTCTTGCAAGTAGCGCTTCATCGAGTCACAACAAAAAGCATGCAAAGGAACCACTCTTTCTTTGGATCCTTTACCAAAGAGCTTTACCTGCATTTGCGCAAAATCCACTGACGTCAACTTCAAGTCGGAAACCTCAGAAACACGAGCACCAGAGGCATAAAGAAATTCGAGCAATGCTTGGTCTCGAACGTCTTTTGCCTCGCTTGTTCGCAAGTGAACCTTCAAAAGAGCCACAACCTCTTCTAATTTCATTACGCGAGGCAACTTTGAATCTTTTTTGGGCGAGAATAGACCAACGACCACGTCTAAAGAGCAAACTTTATTCTCATTTGCCCAACGGTAGAAAGTTCTAATTGCCGAGAGGTGTCGATTTTGCGTAGTTTTCGAATACCTAGCCTCTTCGAGCTCTCGAACATAAAGCCGTAGCTGCTTTTGGGTTAAATCTCTAAAATCAAAATGATGTCTTTCAGTCCAAGCTAAAAATGCTCGGATATCAACTCTGTAACTTCTGACCGTATTCTCTGATTTTGACTCTGCAAAATGAAGCCATTCGCAAAACCTGTCGGTGAACTCTTCATTTTCGTCTTCAAGACCAACATCCAGTGAATCAAACAGCCTATCCATTTAAAAAACACCAGCCTGAATTAATGAATTCTTATAGGCTTCAATTTCGGCATCGCCACGTTCTTGATAGGCACAATAGCGCTGCTGCTTGTTCTTGATTTTTTGCTCAAGCGGGGCAATGATTCCAAAATTTACATGCATCGGTTGGTAGTCGATAGTGTTGTTGTCGCATGCGTAATCAATTAATGAACCAAACACCGTAGAGCTTGAAAGCTCAGGCGCCGCAATCTCGCCAAGTTCACAAACAACAGAAATTGCAGCGTGAAGGCCACTTCTAACGGCTTCAAGGTAGCCTTCAGTTCCAGAAAGCTGGCCTGCAATGAACACTGGTGTTTTACATGTTTTAGACAACAAATCACATTTAAGGTTTTTATCAAGAACTTGCGGTGCATTTACAAAAATGTTTTTATGCATCACTCCATAGCGAGCAAACTCTGCATTTTCAAGCCCAGGAATCATATGAAAGACTCGTTTTTGCTCCGGAAAAGTCAAGTTCGTCTGAAAGCCAACAAGGTTAAACGCTGTGCTATTTCTGTTCTCACTTCGCAGCTGAACAACAGCCCAAGGACGCTTTCCTGTTCTTGGATCGGTGAGACCAACTGGCTTTAGCGGACCAAAACGAGGAGCATCAACACCACTTCTAGCAATTTCTTCAATCGGCTGACACGCCGAGAACAACTCTTTTCGTTCAAAATCTTTCAGAATTACTTTTTCTGCATCAAGGAGAGCCTCAATAAATGCAAGATATTCCTCTTTTGTAAAAGGAGCATTTAGGTAATCACTTGAAGAGTCGTCTGTTGCATCCTCGTAACGATTCTGCCCAAACAGCACGTCATAATTCAAAGAGTCAGCCATGACAATTGGGGCTGCAGCGTCATAAAAATGCATCTCTTGCTCGCCAATTATCGAAAAGATGGAATTGGCAAGGCTCTCGCTTGTCATGGGGCCACTGGCAACGATGATTGCATCAAAACCACCAAGGTCACTCAATGAAGCGACCTGCTGGCGAACGACCTCAATATTTGGCGAGCCTTCCACAAGGTGAGTGATTTCTTGTGAAAACAAATCTCTATCCACCGCTAGAGCACCACCAGCTTCAACTTTATTGTTAAGTGCTGCGCGATAAACAAAAGATCCAAGCACATCTAACTCGTGTTTTAACATGCCTGCCGCGCTTGATGGTTTTGTGCTTTTTAAAGAGTTGGAACAAACTAGTTCTGCTAGGCCAGAAGACTTATGAACCGGCGTTGTTGCTTGCGGACGCATCTCAAAAAGGGTTACCGAAAGGCCTCGTTTTGCCAGCTGTAAAGCCGTCTCAGAGCCAGCTAACCCGCCGCCAATAACTGCTATTTTCTTTCCTTCAAAATTCATGCATCAATTATAAATTACACACATTTCAAACCATCAATTACAAGTTGTCCATATCAGCAGAGTGCGAGAAATCTCGTCGTCAGACAACAGCTCAATCCATAAATAACGAGAGGCTTAAACAACTGGTCCGTATGTTCCATCTCGATAACGCGCAACCCACCCGTTTTTGGTCGCTTTAGCTAGCCAGATCATCGTTTCACTCAACACCTCTTCGTCACTAAAAAACTTCCTTGCAACTGACATGATCTCATCCACCATCAAATTTGAGGAGTTAATTGCTTCTAGCAGGGTAGCATCGATTTCTGAAAGCTCAACTCCTTGAGGCAAGCTTGGAATTTTTTTCGACTGCAAGCAACCAAACAACCTGCTCAGCTCATCTACAAACGTCTCATCATCAATAATTGGCGTGGCACCCTGATAAATCAATCGATTAGAGCCTCGAGAATTTTTAGACGTTATCGACCCTGGCACGACCATCACTTCGCGATTAGCAGCAAGTGCCTCATCGGCAGTTGAAAAAGTGCCAGAAGGAATGCCAGCCTCACAAATTAGTGTTGCTTTTGCAAGGCCAGCTATCAAACGGTTTCTCATTCGAAACATCCAAGGCATGCAAGGAACATCCCATCCGTTTTCGCTAACAAGTGCTCCTCCACAATCAACAATCTGCTGAAAAAGAGCAAAGTTTTGCCGTGGATAAACATCATTGATGCTCGGCACAAAAGAAACTGTGATGCCTCCTTCTTCAACACAAGCCCTTTGCGCTGCGCAATCGCACCCCAGAGCGCCTCCAGAAATCACAGCAACTCTGTTTTTTGCACATAGTTTTGCGAATCGCGAGGCGCAGCCCAAGCCATAGGGAGTCGCTTTTCTGGCACCAACAAACGCCACACCTTCTTGCAAAGCTTCGACGTTACCGAGCACAAATAACCTTTTTGGCGGCTGGTTTATATGCTCTAAACACTCTGGATAAAGCGAAGAACCGCGAGTAATAACAGTGCGCTCTCCCTCTAATTTACCTGCCGTCATGGCCTACCCCTGCCCAATCTCATCGCGAATTCTAAAACCTAGCGCTTCAGCAACATGATTTACTTGCACTGCCTGCGATTGACCAAGGTCGGCTATGGTTCTCGAAACTCTGAGCGTATTAACAAGTGCTCGACCTGAAAGATGATTGGTCTCTGCCATTTCAATGACGAAATCCTTGGTGTCCTTTGCTAGACCGCAAGAATCAATAATTTCTTGGGTGCTCATCTTCTTTGAAGGCGAGCCAAAAGCATCTTGTCCAAAAGTAAATGTGTTAGTTTTCTTGGCTAGCGCTTTCTTTTGTCTCCACTGAGAAAACTCACGAGCAACCATAACACCTTCTCGAAGTGTGCAAGAATCGGTGCCATTGCCCGACTCTAAAACCTTCGCTGCAGGCAAACGCTTGACATCGACTTGGATGTCAATCCTGTCAATCAAAGGGCCACCAATCCTGCCTTGATATTTGCAAACCTGCTGGTTAGTGCAGTTGCAGTCGTGTTCTTCATCGCCGTAATAGCCACAAGGGCATGGGTTAGAGGCTGCTATAAACATAAACTTAGCAGGGAAAGTTAGGTTTCCCTCCGCTCGTGTGAGACACACTTTCCCGCTTTCCATTGGCTGGCGTAAAGCTTGGAGGGTCTTTGGACTAAACTCAGGCAGCTCGTCTAAAAACAATGCACCGCAATGAGCAAGAGAAATTTCACCTGGCTTCAACGGATTTCCGCCCCCAACAAGACCAGCCATAGTTGCACTGTGATGAGGGCTTCTAAACGGCCTGTTACCTGCAAGAATGGGGTTAATGTCTTCCCCTGCAACTGAATGCACAAGTGCTGCTTCTAGCATCTCATCGCTAGATAGCGGCGGCAGTATTGTAACTATGCGACTTGCAAGCATCGTCTTACCTGAGCCAGGCGGTCCAATCATTAATATTCCATGATTGCCTGCAGCTGCAATTTGCGCTGCTCTTTTAGTGAAACCATGGCCAGCAACATCTGCAAAGTCAGGCGAGTTAGGCATTAAATAGCTTTTCGCCTCGCACTTAGTTCGCACCTCAGGAAGAGGGTTATATTCCAAACCATCAGTTAAATCGGCACATTTGAGATGCACCAGCGTGTCAATCGGAACGCTTTCATAACCTGCACTAACAAGAGCTAACCCCAATTTATGTGCACAAATTCCATAGGCAAGCGTTCCTGGGACAGGCCGCACAGACCCATCAAGCCCAAGTTCTCCAACAAAAAGCCGATTCTTTATAAACTCATAACTAACCTGACCAGTTGCAACAAGAATTCCAATCGCAATAGGAAGATCAAACCCGCAACCTCTTTTTTTAATGTCAGAAGGGGCTAGGTTCACAACAATCTTTTTGTTTGGCATCTTAAAGCCAGAAGTTTTAATGGCAGTTCTAACTCGCTCACGAGCTTCCATAACAGCAGTGTCAGCCATGCCCACGATAGAAATTCCAGGCAGCGACTCGACAACAGAAACCTCAACACTAACAGGAACAGCTTCTGCTCCAATCAAAGCAGCACTGTTTACACAAACTGGACGACTCATGATTTAAGCTACTCCAAATGCATTTACATGGTGTCTAATTGCTGCCCTGTTTTCGTCAACTTGAACGATATCAATCACATCGAAGCGAATTGGAATGTCAAAAAGATCACTCTGGCCAAGATAATCAAGCGCAATTTTTTCATACTTTGCCCGCTTTTTTGCATCAACTGCTTCGCAAGGAAAACCCTGCTCGAGAGTTGAGCGGGTCTTTACCTCAACAAACACGAGGCACTCATCGTCCATAGCAATTATGTCGGCTTCACCAAAACGGCTTCTCCAGTTGCGCTCGATGATTTCATAATTGCGCCTGTAAAGGAACCTCTCTGCGGCTTTCTCTCCCCTAGTGCCCAGCTCCTTATTGTTAGATTTTTTGGTGTCATCGCACGGCTTTTCCTCAACTGCTGATGAAGCTTCTTTTGTTGTGCTCTTGGTCTTTTTTACTTGCTCACCACTAACACTTTTAGTCTTTTTCTTGCTTTCTGTCTTTTTTGTCTTCGAAACGGTTTTGTTAATCACTTCTTCCACACTGTCCTCCTTGTAATCATCTAAAAAGAAAAACTGATTACTTAAAAAGACTAAAAAGAACAGTGAAATTTTATATACAAGAGCGCATGTCAGATATATGAAGCTAGAGTGAAGGTAAAGTGAAACTTTTGTGCATGAACAGTGAAGGTTTAAAGATAATTTTTCAAAAAAGAGTGCCTATGCTGGGGTGTTAGACCAAACTCTTTTATGGCATCGGTGTGAGCTTTTGTGCCGTATCCTTTATTTTTCTTCCACTCATACTGGGGAAACTCAGCGTCGAGTTCCATCATCAAGTGATCACGTGTAACTTTAGCTAAAACTGAGGCTGCAGCGATGGCTGCTGATTTAGAGTCTCCTTTAACAATTGTGGTCTCACGCTGGTCAATGTTTATTGGATTTCCGTCAATTAAAACGATGTCAGGCGTGATTCCTTGCGCTTCGCACTTTTGAACAACTGCCAAAAACACCTTTCTTAGTGCGGGAACTATTCCAATTTCGTCTATTTCCCCAGCAGAAACAAACTCAACACACGAAAAAAGTGCTTTTTGTTTGACTTCCAAACACACTTGTTCACGTCGTTTTTCAGTTAATTTCTTTGAGTCATTTAAAAATTCTATGAACTCAAAACCCTTCCAAACAACACCACCAGCTGCAACTGGTCCTGCCACTGGACCCCTTCCAACCTCATCGATGCCAAGAATGACTGCATCTTTTCGACCGGCCTTTTCTAAAGCGAGTTGCTCATCAAACTCAAAAAGGCCTTTTACTCTTGCATATTCTTGTTCTGGGGTTAGTTTTGGCATTAATAAATCCTTGTTTACTAGTAATGAAAATTAAAAACAGAGCTTGAATTAAATTGCTCAGCTGAAATTATGCATCACACATGCGCTCAAAAGTTAAAGCCACTAAAAAGCACTAAATGATTTGCATAAAAAAAGAACCCCGCGTGCGAGGCTCTTTTCAATGTTTATCAAAGTTAACGAGAAGCTAGTTGAATGACTTTTCTTTGATTTTTGCAGCCTTACCAACCTTGTCACGGAGGTAATAGAGCTTAGAGCGATGAACGTCACCGCGACGAACAACCTCAATTTTGTCAATCTTTGGAGAGTTTACAGGGAAAGTTCTCTCAACGCCAACGCCGAAGCTTACCTTTCTTACAGTGAAAGTCTCACGTGAAGAAGCTCCGTGACGGCTGATAACGTCGCCCTGGAATACCTGAATTCTCTCGCGGTTACCCTCAACGATGCGGTAGTGCACCTTTACGTTGTCGCCACTCTTGAAATCAGGAATGTCGTTTTTAATTTGCTGTTGTTCAATAGCTCTAATGTAATCCATTTTTCTCGTCCTTATTAATATCTAAAAAACACGCGACTCGATATTATACATAAAATTACGTGAGTCGCTGTAAAAATGATGCCAAAATAGCAGCGCCTATTCATGATAACGAAAAATACAAAACCGTCAAGAGAAAAATAGCTTTGAACTTCTAAAAAAGCTAATCAATCAAAAAACACTGACGCACGCATAGTAGTTAAAGCCACCAGCTCGACCCGTCTATATTTTTGCTTATAATGTTTTGTTAAGAAAAATGTACGTGGTTATTTAGGAGAAAATTTAATGCTCAGCCTTGATAAAGTGTTCGAAGCACAACAAGTTTTAAAAGGAATTATCCGCGAGACAAAATGCGCTCGTTCATACAGAATCGCGGAAAATTGTGAACTTTATCTCAAGCCAGAAAACCTTCAGATTACTGGCTCTTTTAAAGTGCGTGGCTCTGCATTCAAAATTGCTTCTTTAACTGACGAAGAAAAAGAACACGGCGTTATTGCATGCAGTGCTGGCAATCATGCACAAGGCGTTGCTCTGGCAGCAACAAGAGCTGGCATTAAATCACTCATCTGCCTGCCAGGCATTGCACCAATTTCAAAGGTAGAAGCCACAAAACGTTACGGCGCAGAAGTTGAGCTCGTTGGCTCATGCTATGACGATGCCTATGAAAGAGCTCTTCAATTAAAAGAAGAAAGAAACTTAACTTTTGTTCATCCATTCGACGATGAATACGTCATCATGGGCCAAGGCACAATTGCCCTTGAAATTTTGGCTGACCTTGACGACATTGACGCAATCGTCGTTCCAATTGGTGGTGGCGGACTCATCTCGGGCATCGCCTACACCGTCAAGCAAATTCGCCCATCAGTAAAGGTATACGGCGTGCAAGTTGCCGGAGCACCTTCGATGTATAACTCAATTCGCGACGGACAAATTGAATGCCTCGACGCTGTTTCAACAATCGCCGACGGCATCGCCGTTAAAGAGCCAGGTGTAAACACATTTGAGCTCGTGCAGAAATATGTTGATGACATCGCAATTGTTACTGATGACGAAGTCGCAAGCGCAATTCTTGCTTTGATTGAACGCCAAAAGATGATTGCTGAAGGCGCAGGTGCAGCCGCTGTAGCAGCTGTAATGTGCAACAAGTTTGACTTGGATGGCAAAAAAGTTGTTTGCGTTGTTTCAGGCGGCAACATCGACGTTACAAGCCTCTCGCGTGTAATCGATCGTGGCCTTCTGAATTCAGGACGTTCATCTTCATTGCTAATTGAACTCATGGATAAACCTGGTCAGCTTTCTGCAATCAGCACAATCATTGCTAACGCTGGCGGAAACGTAACAGGTGTGCATTACGAAAAAGGCAACACACTACACATTAATGGTTGCTTCTTGCGCATCGAAATGGAGACACGTGACTTTGATCACGTTAACACTATCAAAAAAGCTCTCGCTAACGAGGGTTTTAAGCTCATATAAAAAGAGGACCTTAAAGTAAAGAAAAGGAGAGAAAAATGAGCGAAGTAATTTTTACAGAGAGTGCACCCGCTGCAATTGGGCCCTACTCACAAGCAATCAAGGCTGGAGACCTCGTGTTCACATCAGGTCAAATTCCAATTGATCCTGCCACTGGTGAGTTCGCAGGCACAACAATCGAGGAACAGACACACCAGGTTTGCAAGAACCTCGGCGAGGTACTCAAAGCTGCAGGCACAAGCCTTGAGAAGGTAGTCAAAACAGTATGCTTTGTTGCTGACATGGGCGACTTTGCTGCAGTAAACGAAATTTACGCTCAGTACTTCACATCTAAACCAGCCCGTTCATGCGTGGCTGTCAAAGACCTACCTAAAGGCGCTCTACTAGAAATCGAGGCAGTTGCAGAAGTTTAAACAAGAGCGATTTTAGGAAGGTTTGATTAAAAATGATGGATGCTAGCAAATATAAACCAGGATATTACCCAGTTTCTTCTGAGTACAACAAGTGGGTTTTAAAAGACCACATCGAAAAGCCACCAACATGGTGCAGCGTTGACATGCGCGACGGAAATCAAGCGCTCGTCATCCCGATGAGCCTCGAAGAAAAGCTTGAGTATTTCCAGGTTTTGCTAGATGTTGGTTTTAAGGAAATCGAAGTAGGATTTCCTGCTGCAAGCGGAACTGAGTATGAATTCTTACGCACACTGATTGAAAAGAACATGATTCCTGACGACGTGACTGTTCAGGTGTTAACTCAGGCTCGCGAACACATTATTAGAAAAACATTTGAGGCATGCGAAGGCGCACCTAGCGCAATTGTGCACTTCTACAATTCAACAAGTGTTGCTCAACGTGAACAAGTGTTTAGAAAGTCTAAAGACGAAGTCAAAAAGATTGCTACTGACGGCGCAAAGCTTGTAAAGAAGCTCGCTTCAGAATATGATGGCAATTTCCGTTTTGAATATTCACCTGAGAGCTTTACCGGCACCGAGCCTGAGTATGCTCTTGAGGTTTGCAATGAGGTTCTCGACATTCTTGAGCCTTCAACTGACAACAAGGTAATCATCAATTTGCCTGTAACGGTTGAGATGAGCCTGCCACATGTCTACGCAAGCCAAGTTGAATACATGAGCGAAAACTTGAAGTACCGCGACAACGTTGTCTTATCTCTTCATCCTCACAACGACCGCGGAACTGGCGTTGCTGACACCGAACTTGCACTTCTTGCAGGTGCTGACCGTGTTGAAGGCACACTTTTCGGAAACGGCGAGCGCACAGGCAATGTTGACCTCATTACAGTGGCTATGAACATGTATTCTCATGGCGTTGACCCTGGTCTTGACTTCTCTGACATCAATCGTCTCGTTGAGAAATATGTCAAATGCACACGCATGCATGTTTACGAGCGTGCACCTTATGCTGGCTCCCTTGTGTTTGCTGCATTTAGTGGCTCACACCAAGATGCAATTGCAAAGGGCATGAAATACCGCACAGAAAACAACCTCCATCAATGGACTTGCCCATACCTCCCAATCGACCCTGCCGACATTGGAAGGACATACGATGCTGACGTTATTCGCGTTAACTCGCAATCGGGCAAAGGCGGAATTGGCTACCTGCTTGAGCAAAGCTATGGTTATGTTCTGCCTCCAAAAATGCGCGAGCATTTCTCCTACAAATGCAAAGACATCTCTGACCACGCTCAAAAAGAGCTCAAGCCTGATGAAATCAACGAGATTTTCGAGAAGAACTATCTCAACCTCAAAGGCGACATCGAGGTTCGTGACTTCGAGATTTCAACAGAAGTTGACGGCACAATTGCCCAGCTCACAATCGTAAAAGACGGAGAAGAAATTCTCATGAGCGCCAACGGAAACGGCGGCTTGAATGCCATAAACAACGCTCTTCGTGCGATTACAAAAGCTGAATATTCATTAGAGGTTTACTCACAGCACTCAATGGAAACTGATGGTTCTAGAAGCGTTGGCGCTTCCTACATCGGAATCCAAGACACCGACGGCAACGTTTTCTGGGGTGCTGGCACCGACACTGACGTTATGCGTGCAAACATTAACGCCCTGCTCTCGGCCTACACAAACATGTGCAGAGGTGATAAATAATGTCACAAACATTAACTCAGAAGATTCTTGCAGCTCATGCAGGAGAAAATGAAGTCGTGCCTGGTCAGCTCATCGAAGCTAACCTCGACATGGTTTTAGGAAACGACATCACAACTCCAGTTGCTGTAAACGAATTTAATAAAGCAGGATTTGAAGACGTTTTCGACAAAGATCACATCTCAATCGTGCTTGACCACTTTGTTCCAAACAAGGACATTAAAGCTGCTGAGCAATCAAAAACTTGCCGTGACTTCTCATGCTCACATTGCATTAGCCACTTCTACGATGTTGGCAAAATGGGCATTGAGCATGCTCTTCTGCCTGAACAAGGCGTAGTTACCGCAGGTGATGTCATCATTGGCGCCGACTCTCACACTTGCACCTATGGCGCTCTTGGAGCGTTCTCGACAGGCGTTGGCTCAACCGACATGGCTGCTGGAATGGCAACAGGAAAAGCATGGTTTAAAGTGCCATCGGCAATCAAATTTGAGCTGACAGGCAAATTCGCACCAAACGTTTCTGGCAAAGACTTAATTCTTTCAATCATCGGAAAAATTGGTGTTGACGGCGCACTTTACAAATCAATGGAATTCACTGGAGAGGGATGCAAAAACCTCTCCATGGACGATCGCCTTTGCATTTGCAACATGGCAATCGAAGCTGGCGGCAAAAACGGAATTTTTGCAGCAGACGAAATCACAGAGGAATATTTGAAAGGCAGAGCTGAGCGCGAGCCTCGATTCTTCTATGCTGACAATGATGCAGAATATGAGCGCGTAATCGAGATTGACTTGAGTCAAATCAAGCCAACAGTATCATGCCCTCACCTGCCATCAAACACAAAAGATGCTGCTGATTTGCATGACATCAAAGTCGACCAGGTTGTTATTGGCAGCTGCACTAATGGCCGCCTTGAAGACATGGAAGCAACTTATGAGGTTCTTCGTGGCAAACACATTGCTGACGGAGTTCGCTGCATCATTATTCCAGCTACCATGGACATTTACAAAGAATGCATCGAAAAGGGCTGGGCAACAGAGTTTATTAACGCTGGAGCAATTATTTCTACCCCAACGTGTGGACCTTGCCTTGGCGGCTACATGGGAATTTTGGCAGCGGGCGAAAAATGCATCGCTACGACTAACAGAAACTTCGTTGGCAGAATGGGTCACGTTGATTCTGAGGTCTACCTCGCTTCCCCATACACAGCTGCTGCTACTGCATTAACCGGCTACATCACAGAATTGGAGGCTTAAATCATGCAAGCACAAGGCAGAGTCTTCAAATACCCTGACAACGTTGATACCGACGTAATCATTCCAGCGCGTTACTTAAACACACCAGATGCAAAAGAGCTTGCAAAGCATTGCATGGAAGACATCGATGCAACTTTTGTTGAGAAAGTAAACCCAGGCGACATCATTGTTGCTGGCTGGAACTTTGGCTGCGGCTCATCTCGTGAGCATGCTCCACTTACAATCAAAACTAACGGCGTTAGCTGTGTTATCGCAAAGAGTTTTGCAAGGATTTTCTATCGCAACTCTATTAACATTGGTCTTCCAATTTTGGAATGCGAACAAGCTGCAGAAGAAATCAATGCTGGCGATGACGTCTCAATTGACTTTGACAAGGGCCTCATCACCAACAACACAACTGGAAAGACCTACGAAGCACAGCCTTTCCCACCATTTATTCAAAAAATCATTGCCGACGGTGGACTTTTAGCGTCAATCAAAAAAGGAAAGTAAGGATGGAAAAAAATATAGCTGTAATTAAGGGCGATGGAATCGGCCCTGAAATTGTTGACGCCACAATCGTGGTTTTAGACAAAGTCGCAGAAAAGTATGGACATAAATTCAACTACGATTTCGTCGACATGGGCGGCATCGCAATTGATAACCATGGCGAGCCTCTGCCTGAGCACACAAAAGAAGTGTGCTGCAATTCAGACTCAGTTTTGCTCGGAGCCGTTGGTGGCGACAAATGGAACGACATGCCAAGCGAAAAGCGCCCTGAGAAAGGCCTTTTGAACCTAAGGGCTGCAATGGGTGTTTACTCAAACAATCGCCCAGCCAAAATTTGGCCTCAGCTCGCTAGTGCTTCCCCACTCAAACAAGAAATTGTTGACAGAGGAATCGACTTTTTGATTGTTCGCGAGCTCATTGGCGGAATTTATTTCGGCAAACATGAGACATACGAAGAAAACGACACAATTCAAGCAATTGACTACATGCCCTACAATGAGTATGAAATTGAGCGCATTTCAAGAATCGGCTTTGAAATGGCACAAAAGAGAAACAAGAAACTCTGCGTTGTTCAAAAAAGCAACGTGCTTGACACTTCTCGTTTGTGGCTTAAGGTTATTCACTCAATTGAGGAAGAATATCCAGATGTTGAACTTTCAGAGATGCTCGTAGACAACTGCGCAATGCAGATTGTTCGCGACCCATCGCAGTTTGACGTGCTAGTTACCGAAAACATGTTCGGCGACATTTTGAGCGACGAGGCTTCAATGATTACAGGTTCAATCGGCATGATTCCTTCAAGCTCACTGGGCAAAACAAAATGCGGACTTTATGAGCCAATTCACGGAAGCGCACCAGACATCGCTGGTCAAGACATCGCTAACCCGATTGGAACAATTCTGTCTGCAGCCATGATGCTAAAATTTAGCTTCGATGCGGACGCCGAGAGCGACGCCATCGAAAGTGCTGTGTCTAAATATCTCGACGAA
>JAUMVS010000035.1 GCA_030530045.1 Phoenicibacter congonensis | reverse complement strand
TCCATATCAACACCCCACATAAGCATAAAGAGGTCCTGCTTATGGCAGAACCTCTTGGATAGCTGCCATAAGCAGCGAACATTGCATTGGTTTTATTTTACACCATCTTTGGAATAATATCAACAATAAATGATAACGAATAGCTATTGGAAGGGATGAATTTTAGCTATTAAAAGGGTTCATCCCATACCCTTTGAATGGCAAACGAAACCCTTATTACATCGTCTGCGATTCCACTGAAAAAAATATGATCAGCAAGAGAAGTCATTTCCTTGAACACTTCCAACTCCTCATCATCCAAACTACTCAGGCGCTTCAGTTCGATCCATACCAGGGCATTAGGATGGGACGGATGAATTCGTTCTATATCTATTGTTGTAATATCCATACTGTTGTCTAACAGCCATTTTGCCAGCTCACCGAGTCGCATCATCTGCTGAGCTTTTTTCATATTTAGTGTCTTTCCGTCATAATGATCCAATCGATCAATAAGTTCGCTGATTTCGTCTGGGCTCATACTCCATGCAGGCCGTGGAATCTTCGTGCCTCCAGTTTTCTTTTTTGCCTCATACTCTTTTTCGGCTTTGATCTTGGCCAATTCAATTCTCTTTCCCATGTCCATGATAGGCACCTCCTAATGAATAATTTGCCTATCTGCATTACACAAGGAACAGGCCGAAAATTAACCACAGAAGAATAATTATTGCGTAATATTGAGCGCCTCGATCACTCTAAGCACATTCTTGACAGAAGCTCTTTTAGCCTGTTTTCGGGCCTTCTTTTGTTCCTTCCGATAGCGTTTTGTGCCCTTCTGTGCTGGTGGCCTCTTTTGAGGCGCAACCGGCAAGGGGTTTCTCCAACGATATGTATCGTGTTTAACTATGTACTGGAAATAGGGTAGTAAGGTTGCATACACGACCTGCTGGCAGTGGTATCCAGGCACCAGTTCACATGCGGTCGAGCCGGGATGATAGGTGTTCTGATGATAAAGCATGGTGTGGTTTGAATTGTCATCCAGGGCAATCTTCCAGTGGCTTCGTGGGGTCTCCACAGAAATTGCTTTCGGGGTGTATTTGAAAGAGAGCCCATTTTGAACGCTGTATTCCAGTAGTTCATCGCTCTCGCACCTATACTGATAGTTCAAAGGATTGCAGCATTGGCACATTTGGTAGCCTTCTCGGTAGGCCTCTTTCAGATTGGAAAATGTCCCTATATTCTCTTCAGCCACCACAGTTATATGGCGACAGCCGGCGATATGTATAATGTGTCTTCGGCTCTTTTTACTGAAATAATACATCTGAGCCTCCCTTTCGGCTCGGATCACGGGTGGCAGCGGCCGCATGGCTGATAGCTCATATTGATGAGCTCATCTCGACTCCCCGTAAATTCTTTTTTGTTTTTCTCTTTCATATCGGATACGCTGGAGCAGCTTGGGTAATGGAACTTTTTCGTGTTTGTGTTTATAATATAGTCTGCTGAAACGGGTTCCTCTTCCACAGGTGGATCGCTGGGTGTAGTCTCGTCAGGAGCGGTCACCGGTTGGGTGGAAACAGTGATTGGAGGAGTCGTAGTGGTGGGCTCTTCGGCCACACGGCTATCACCAGTCGCATAGTCGATTTCAATGCCCGGTTGCACATTGTAGGCGAAAATGCAGAAACAGATCCCGTCCCCCTGATCCCCCACGGAGTAAGCCTCCATCAGGACACCAGTGGCCAACAGATTATTGCCCTCAAAGACTGGCGTTACCCGGTAGGCAACATGGTTTCCGGTACTCTCCACATAATCAGCGGTCATATTTTCAAAGGGCAGCATCCCTTCGATATTCAGATACCGGGTGCCGGTGATCAGATTGCTCAGGTTCGCATTCTCTCCGGTGAGCTGATAGCCGATTAGATGGCAACGGTTATACAGGTATTTATCCGCAATAAGATCGTCGTATCGAACGGTATGCCAACCACTTGGCTTCACCATGCCGATACTGCCTCGCTCTTCAGTCGGCATGATGTCTTTTCCGATACAGGCATAGACCACACCGCATCGTCCAAGCTCATCAAGTGGGCTGTAACTCTCCATGGATTGAGTCGAAAGCTCTGTGGTATCAAAGAACGGAACATTGCCATTTACAGGGATATAGGCACTATTGGAATATGCCGGGATCTCGCCAAGGTCGAAGACGGTATCCGCATCTGAGGGTATTTGTAAAGAGCCTTCTGTCGGCGGTTGCTCATCATCTGTGACTGGGGTATCAGGAGATGATGCACCTGAATCTTGAAAACCAGAGTGATCGGAACCATCTGGGGGCTTGGGGGACTCTGCACCAGGTTCATCAGGAGTGGCCGCTTCACCTTCGTTAATCTCTTGCGTTTCACCTTCTGCCAACGAAGATATAGGCGGCTGATCAGACCGTTCTGGAACATCAGAACTGGAGAAGCAGCCAACAAGTATGGCGCAGAGGAATAAGGTTAGCAGTATTGCAGGGATTTTGCGTTTCATCTATTGAACCTCCGTAGTAAACCCGCTATGAAAACTCGAAACAACTAATCATACCCCATTAGTTGTTCGCTTTCGCATTGAACATTGATAGATCTACCTTGCCTTGGTCAACCAGTTCACGAATATAGTCATCCGCATTGATTTGTGTAACTTTCTCCACAACATAGCTAAGGTCGCCCGATGTCAGGATCATTGCCTGGTCTTCAGGATCGAAAATTACCTCCTGTGCATTGAAGGCTATCAAGGATTGATCCTGGCCATCTCTCATAAGAACTCTCATTTTAATATCCTCCTTGTCGATTATGAGGACATCATATCAAGTAAGTTGTCCGTTTTTCAGGACAGATACAGTTCTTCAAAGAGTTTTTCGTTCTTCATCACAAAGACATGGTGGTTGCCAGATTTACTATTGAGCCGAAGCATTCGAGGAGACGAGAGCGACTCCCCATTATCGTAAAGCTTCCTCATGCGCTTGCGGTAACGCATGATAAACCACCAATGATACTCCAAGCGGTACGCCATAATCAGCTTTCCAATCATTCTTTTCATCTTTATTATACCTCCAAATATCTCTTTTGGAAAGACTACTCTTTCCGCTTGGGAGATAATAGCGCATTGCGTTGGTCAAAAAATGTCGAATTATAGGAGATGTAAAGATAATATCAGATAACTCCGTAGAAGCAAAAAACAGCCCGGCACCAAACGGTGTCGGGCTGTGCGTATCACTGCGAACTGTCTTCAAGGAATAAATCAATCACTTTTATCAATCGCTGTTGGCGTATCTCTGGTAGACTGGCCAAGCGTTCTGCGTATTGTGAAGTTACGATGGCTGGCGCTACATTCAGGACATCAACAAGGAGCGAATTAGCATCGATCTCTAATGCGTTGGCTATTTCTATCAAGGTCTCAAGGCTGGGGCTCTTGGCTCCACACTCAATATTACTCAGGTACTTCGGCACCAGATTGACCATTTGGGCCAGCTCTGCCTGTGTCAGCTTTCGGGCAAGGCGAGCCTCCTGTATCCTTTTTCCAATCATCGTCGTGTCCAAAGTGATACCCTCCTAATAGAAAGACTGTCTTTCTATTAGATAGTATAATGTCCGGCCCGACTACAATAAATCCACCGAGAGATAGACCTATCTACCAATTAGAAAGATAATGGGCTGCCGATTCATACGAATCGACAGCCCATTGCTCAAAATGTACCACTATTTCTCAAAGTGTCTCGAATGATCTGAAGTCTAAGTCCAACCTCTCGTGGAGGCAGTTCGGTACGCATGGCAATTTCCTTGTTCGTATAGCCCATGGCTTTTAATTGCAGGATGGAAACCTGCTCCCTGGTAAGGATCTTCTGCCATGAGTGCCAAAGGAATGTGCTGTCGTAGTTGTCCTCAGTGCTTGGCTGCATCATGGTGTCATCCAGATACATCTCGTACTGCTTTCGTTTGCCCCAACGCCGCCTTTCCCGCCCCAGTTCCGCCCAAAGACGGTACCAGAGGATTGTAGAAAAGGCATATTTGCTCTGGAGTTTTTGATTGCCGGTGTAGGTTGCCACGGTTCTTAGATACCGCTCTGCGAACAAGCCATACTCGTCATCGCCAAGGCCATGAGTGCCCATGAATTTGAGAAGCAGCCCATGATGCTCGGTTGCGAACTGTCGTTGATATTCCGTCAGAACGATTTCTTTTCTTCTACCCATGTGGATTAACCCTCCATATAGAGATAATCCACGGCTTCAGCGATTGCGTACCAGATGTCGTCGCCTTCTGTCAGCCAACTTTCCGGATAACAATCATCATCCTTGCGGTAAGGCACACACTCCCACCAGTTATTATTGTGCATCTCCAAATGGTAGTGCTTGTGCTCATCGTTCAAGAGTTTGAACAGTTCCTTGTCCGTCCGAATATAGCTCTGCATCACGCTGCCGAACTCGCCGGCATTGTTTTTGTCCTTGATGTACTCCAGGTGCCGCTCTTCCTGACCGACCTTCTCGTAGAGGTCGGCCGCAACATCTCCGAGCGCCTCCAGATCAACGGTCAGATCCCCATACTGAATGGTGGCAACGAGGCCGCCGTACCACATGGAGTCGTACTGCCGCTTTTGGATATTGTCCTTGAGGGCAATGCAGATCGGGCCGTCTAAGCCTTTGAGCTTGCGGGGCAGCACCCGAAGCAGTTTCAACTTCTGCCAGAGCTTAAATCCCTCGAAAACATATTGCTTCATTGTCAATCACCTCCCTTCGTCAGGCGGTGATCGGCAAGGGCGATTTGAGTTTCATCAGCTCGTCGAACTTGCCACGGTCAATCGCACAGAACTTACGCTCCCGAATCAGAAAGTAGAGCCGTAGTCCACGCACCACATACTCAGTGAGATCCACATAGAGCATGGGAGTGTTCGTCAGGTCATAATCAATTCCGAAATTGTCATGCGCCTCCTGGAACTGAATCCAGTACGGATTTCCGTCATTGAAATACGGATGCGCTTCGCCTTCCTGGCGATCTTCTGCACCGATCTTGCCGGCCTTGAAGTAGTCACCAATATACTTCAGCGCAAAGCCCATACTTTCTTCCCCGGCAGCTGAACCCATGAATTTGGGCAGTGCGTCAAGGAACAGAAGCGTCTGGCGAATGGCCTTGACCCGCAGATCCAACTCCGTGTAGAGCCAGAAGTATTTATTACCATCGGCGCTATACCCATGCTCCATGGCAAGGGCGAGTCGTTGGGCATAATAGCTTTGGAGCCCCTGAAGGAACTCCATGCCGTAATAATGCAACATCTCAATTTACCTCCAATCGTAGTTCCGCAGCATTTGATATAGCGTCTCCGTCAATGGAACTGATCCCAAAGGTCTGTTTGAATAGTTCCATGTAACGCTCAAAAGCAGCTGGCATAAGCGGCGCTTTGAGTGAGGTTATAGACCAAAGGATCATTTCCTCTTCCGGAACAGATAGTGGATCAGGGATAAATTTGTTGCCGTTGAAATACGGCTTCGGCTGCGCCATGATTTTCTTCAACTCGCCGGCGGTATTGGCATCCGAGATCAGCTTCAATCGTTTATCGAAAACGACATCCACCAGATCATCACGGATGCCTTCCTCCTGATAAGCCGTGATGCGCCGGGCTGTGTCGATGTAGGCCTCCAACTTCGCTTTCCTTACTGCGGCTGTGTGTTGGGCGGCCTCTGCGTACTCGGCCATTGTTCTTGACAGGTTCAGAATGTAGTTGAACTCTTTATCCGCCATTTGGGCCATGTGGCACCTCCTTCATAAACTGGGGGAGAGCGATGCAACAGCACCGCTCTCCCGACTCAAATAAACTATTCACTTACTGGACTGCATTCTGCTCTGCGATGATTCTGGCTGCTTCCCGCACCTGCTTCGGGCCGTATGTCAGCTCCCAGGCGTTGATATAACGGGTGGTCTGCTGCATCAGCTTGAAGAAGTCATAATCATTGATGTTCACGAACACCATGTTATCCTTCTGGTAGCTGCCCTTCTTGGCGTGGGTGCCGCCGGTCTGAGTGCTTTCTTTGACAGCACGACCATTCTCAACGATAACGCACCACGGATAGTTCCGGGGCTTGCCGTCGTTGCCGAAGGCGGCTCGCTTGATGGTCACCTTGGTAACTTTACTCATGCCCTTATCGTCCGGCTCACCGAAGATCTTTTCCTCCACGAACTCGAACGCTTCCACACCGATGGACACCCTGCTGAGGGCGTAGGCGAAGAACTCCGGGGACAGGTTAGCCGTCACGCGGACGGTGTTGGCACCAGTGCCGTTGGAGTAGTCCTGGAGCACGATCCCGATGCAGGATCTGGATCTGCTCTGGCCGACTTTCTCGCCCTGGGCGTGAATGTGGCCGTAGTATTCCACCGGGGCCACCTTCAGCTTATCGTTGAACTCGCACAGCTTCTTGTTGGTCTTATAGACCGCAATCTGGTTATCAATTTTGAATTCACTCATGGTGTTACCAAACCTTTCTTAAACTAATGGATTTATGCCTAACAGCTTCCTGCCATAACGAACTGCTATGGGATTCCAGAACTCATCCTCAAAATGTGCTTCCAAGTCCTTACTTGTTGAACAAAGAATTGTGCCCTTCACAATCTTCCTGGTCCATTCGGTGTACTCAATTAAGCGCACCTCTTTACGCAGTTTTCCGAGTGCGAAAGTAACGCACTTTTTCTCGTGATCGAAACGGTAGAAGACATCAAAGTGCGGATTATACTTGCAGACACAATGGACAAAACCTTCTGCGTCGGGCGTTGGGGGCACGCTTTGGTTCTGATCAAGATGACTCGGATATACGAAAAGCCTCTCATTTATGATGAGGTGGTCATCTATGATGGGAAACTCCAATCGTGCGCTCTCAAGAACCGCCTTCAGCAGCAGATCCTTCGAGTAGTACCCGGATCTGTTGATTTGAAGCCCACTATAAAAATTGCAGTTTTCGTCCACACCAATCCCAACACCGAAGCGCGAATCGTCGTATGTGTTGGAAATGATTTGAATGAGCTTTGTGCGCTCCACATTACGAACCTTACATCTACGCTGATTCATCTCACACCCCCAAGCATCAGTAGTGGTAAGCCATTACGCCGCCAATGTAGTATGAGACTCCATTGGAAGCATATCTAAGCCACTCGTCGAGGGTGCTGAGTTCTTCGTCTTCGTAGATGTAGGTGCCAAACCGATCCTCAATCGTCCCTCGGAGGGAATACATGAGATGAGATAAACTATCTGCCTCCGAAGGAGTTCGAACCAAGCCGCTGAACTCCTCCAGCGGTACCTGAGCAAGTTTTTCAAGGGTTTCCTTGTACTTGCGGTAGGCCCTCTGGAAGAACTGCTCCTTGGCGTCTGCCTTGAGTGTTAGACTGTTCTCCTCGATGTTGAAGTCGGCATAGTCGTCCATAGCCTGAGCAAAGCTCCGGAGGGACAATTCTCTGTCGTCCGCATCCTCGGTGTAGTCGGCAATTCCATCTCGGAACCAATCGGGTATTTCCTCATGGGAGGCACGATCTTCTTCCGCTATGGGGGTGCTGCTCAGTTCAATAATCGTGCTATACAAATCATCACCCCCTTAAAACCACTCGTAGTAGAACAGGCCAGTGCCTTCCGGCATAGCCTTTGTGGGGATGTTTTCATTGAAGCAATCATTGAACTCGGACGCCAGTTCCTCATCGACTGGATAATAGACGGTGTTCTCAGTGGGACCGACCCGCATGGCAAAGAAATTGCTGATAGGATAGTTCTTATACCACTGCTGGACTTTCTCACGCCGGAACACATAGCACCTGTCCGTTTGCCGAAGTATAAACTTGCCTTTGATCGCTTCCTTTGAGATAGACACACGGGTGGAGTCCCCACTATCAGTGAAGTCGGTGACAACAATGGAGCCATCACCGAGGAAAGCACCGATATAGGCATTCTCAGAAAGCGAATATTCCGCCCGGATCTTCTCCAAATCGTAGTAGAGATTCTCGACACTGCACTCCTTCGCACAGCTGTGCAGGTTGTTCTTGTTTCCCTGGGCCATGCTGTGTAGAGCAATAGAAGTCAAACCAAGGCTCTCAATCTCTTTAACCGAGTAACATTCTTTGTCCAGATGCTCCGGACGGCTGATTTTGAAAATAAACGAATCCAAACCCATATCCAGTTACTCCTTTTCTTCAGACTGATCCTTGAAAATGCAGTGCGGGTTGCTGCAATCCCCAGCGAGATAACAGGGTTGTTCCTCACCATAATAGGGGTGGCAGGTATGCCCGACCTTTTCCAGAAGGATCTCTTCTACCGCATCGTTGACCTCTCCGATAATCGCCATATCCCAGTCGGGAGTACCGATGTCTTCTTCCTGATCGCCGTGGTGATCCTTGGCAGTCAGAGCACAAATCAGTTCATAGCAGGCGTTGTCGATCAAGTCGTTGCGGTCACACAAATACTGTTCAAAATCTCTCATCCTTGCCACCCCCTTAATCAAACCGATCCAGGTTGTGGTTCATGAGCTCATGGGCGTGGTAACTGATCAGATTGACCAGCGTTCCCATAGCATGAAAGGCGTTCTTCTCCTCGCTGAGTGTTTTGAGCGTATAGGCCGTCAGGCCAATAGAACCAAAGGACTTAACACGGCAGTTCTCCGACCAATCGCCGCAGAAGCAGATCGTACCGTAGATTCCTTCGCTCCCGCCGTACTCGGTAAAGCCAAGTACATTGAACTCGCACAAGGTTATCCTCTCATTCTTCACACTGCTGGAAACACTCTGGTAGTCAAGCGGACACAGGGCCAACGCTTTGGGGTATTCCGGGTCTGCCTTGACCAGTTTCATGGTTTCTTCCATGAGCTCTTGTAAGGTGTAATAATTCCGTTTTTCCGCGTTCACAATTTCACTCCTTTTTCCACAAATAATCAGTTGTAGCACTTGATGAATTCGGGATCATCCGAGGTCAACTCAAACGAGCCCTCGACATAGACCTGCCCATCCTCCGGAAGAGGGATGTCGTCAATCGTGTCATTGAAGCGTTTCACGGCCTCCTCGATAGAAGGGGCCTCGATCTCAACGATTCCGCACACCGACCAGGTAACGGGCAATTTGATCTTCCTGTCCATATCATTCTTCACCCCCTTCCTGATCAACTGGAGCTTCAGCTACCAACGCATCAGAAAACATCAACTTGATGACCTCCAGCTGTCGGCGATTACTCCAAACAGGGGTAAACCAGCCAGGGGTGAACCACAGTTCTCCACCTTCTCCAATTTTGGGGAATAGAACTGGCCCACCAATGGGGCTTGTCAGTGTGTTTCCGACAGCGACATAGCCGGCATAACCAAGAATAGAGAGTTGAATGTAACACATCAGCGCAACCGTCCGATCCAGGTCTTGGCCAATCAACAGGAGATCCCGCTGAGGTATCCTATCCTTTTCCTTGTTCTCATAGGCCGCAGCTGCTGCCAGAAGCATACAGCCAGCGCCACAGCAGCAGTCGCAAGTGGACGCATACTCTCGACCCTGAAGGAAATCTTCAGCGGGGCCCATGGTCATTTGAGCCATCATGTAAGCTACCTGCCACGGTGTAAAAAATTGACCTTGCCATTGGCGGCCAAAGTCCAATGACATATAGAGCCGCCCAAGGAAATCCTGTTGAGGGTTTCTCGCAAGACTTTCAACTGTAATCTTGAACAGACGATCAAAGACCGTCAGTTCCTGCTTCGTGTATCTCTTCGATGTTTCCTGGAGTTCTTTCTCTCGATCTTCAAACCTCTGCCGGTCAGTGCGGTCAAAGGTCAACGAGAGCACGCAGGCGTACATGGCAATGAAGTCACTCCACACCGTCCATGGATTATGGCGCTGACTGAGGGTGTTGAATGTCTTTACGAACTCCTTGGCATCCGGGGTGTCGAAGGCAAGCCTCTTAGCCATATCAGCCGTCACCTCCATTCGCTTCATCGAAGTCTTCCGCAGACACGAGGACACAGCCGCAGGTTTCACATTCAATACAAACATCATGGGGATCATTGAGATCTCCATAGGCAACGCAGACAATCTCGTGTCCAATATGGTTGATGAGTTTGTCCATCATCCAGTTACGCCGCTCTTTAGTCACGGGTGTTGTTCGAATAGTCTTTATCTTTTCCAATTACAACACCTCCTGATAAACGCTGTACGCATCTATGAAGCCATTGTCAGTTTCAATCTCCCAGGCTGGTTCATCAGCATCGCTGTTCCAGAACATGGCCCTTGTGATTTTTGCCGACATAAAGCTACTTTCCCCATACTGAATGACAACTTCATCGCCGATCTTTAAGGCCTTCACTTCGCTAAAATTAAGGTGACGCACTCTGCTGATAGGCCTTTTGTTTGCTGCATCTGGAGAATCAACAATCCCTTCTTCACGATACAAACCCACAGTAAAATTGTCTGTGAAGTCCTCATTGTCTTTGTCGCCATAGACGAGAACATCAAATTCATCGTCTTTCCACGCCATCTTCCCGTTCTTGGTCAGATACGCACATCTAACAATCGCAAGGTCTTGATGCCAAGTACCATCGGGAGCCAACACCCCAACAAATATCTCGTTCCTGTAGTTGGGGTCTGTATTCTGCTCAGCGACCAGCTTGAAACCATTGTTGAGCTCAATCGTTATCCTTTGTGCGTTTTTCATGGATGACACACCTCCAACATGGATTCTACTTTGGGCATACTCCACGCAATCTCCAGCAGATCGAGGTCGTCGAGCCGATAGCCGTACTTCCTTGCGTACTTCTTCTTGAAGAAGTAGCCTCCAGTTGTCTGAACCACTTTGCCGGTCATGTTTCCGTACTGGCAGGGATAGTTTAGAACGATTGGAAGTGCTGCTTTGACGGCGGCCTGGATTTTCGGCTCATCTGGAAAGGCTCGGTGCTGGTTTGCAATATCCAGGTTGGGCCAGTCGGCATACTTGGATTCGAGCAGTTCCAGAACCTTGCAACGGATTTCATCCTGCTTGTCCAGATCGTGCTGGCTGTTGAAGGTCAGCGTAAAATACGAATAGTCCCGATCAGTGAGGCCACTGCCTCGGAAGGTGTTGTTGAAGCTATTGCACCAGAAGAAGAGCTCCCAGGCGGGGTCATCATACTGAAGCCTTTGCTCCTTTTCATACTGGTCGCACACGAACTGCTTGCTGATCTCCTCCATGACCTGATGCATGGCATCGCTGCGTCGGACAGCATCCTGTACGCAGATCTGATGCCAACGCTCCGGGGACATTGAATGGCTCATCATGCTCATCTGCCGATTTTGCTCACGCTCCTCCGGGGTGTAGACGAAGCTGAAGCGCAGGCTGTGGTAGCCCTTACGGGCGAGGCCACGGTCGATCATCAACTTGTCCTTATCGGTCAAATAGGAGGCATCATGCCAAATTCTCATAAGGCACCTCCATCAATACGCAAGGAATGCGTCTGATCGCTTGTGGAGATATGCTGCCTGTAGAACTCCTCTGCAAAATCCACGGTCATCTCCTCATCATAGAGATGGGGGAAACCACACTCGTACAGATTGTCCACTTGCACATCTGCGCCGAAATACACCTGATAGCCGACTTCGCCGCTATCCGTTCTCCGTTCCAGTACCCAGCCCCGCTCAGCAAAGTGCTTGTCCAGCGCATCACCGACCGGTCCGGGAATGAGGTTTGCGAATTTCCAATGCTCCATCATCTCTCGGTGTCACCCTTTCTTTTCATACAGTGCAGGAAGAACTCGGTTCGCTCCCAGTCTGACATGACCACCACATATTCACCGCGAGGGTGACAATCACAAAGAAAGTCACCCTCGCCGACATACAGGCAGTGGTCACAGCAATTCGGATCACAGAACCGCTTTGGTCTTCCGTTCCTTTTGCGTACCTTAGCCTTCATTTTCACTTTTCCTCCGCCATCTGGCTCTGCACATACTCGATGTCGCTTTTCTGGAAATCCAGACACAGCAGATCGCTTGCTTCAAAGCCCAACTCAAAAAGTCGTTTGATAGCATCCTGCGAATGACCACCTTCGTCATTGACCAGGTTATCCACGAGGACCCTGACCATGCTCAAGGCGTTGTCATAGTCGATAGCGAACCACTTCTCCTTATGAGCGCGAAATCGCTCAACCAGTTCTGCGACGGTAAGCTCCAGTGTCGGGTCATCGTCAGTATGGTTGAAGCTCGCCGGGCCCAGTTCGAAAAAGGGGTGATCTGCCTGAGGATCGTAGGTATCAAACTTCTTCTCAGGCATTCCGACCAGCTTGGGTATGAAGTATTCGCCATCGTCGAGGCTGTCAAGGATGGCTTCCTTCTGTTCCTCGGTTATAGCGCCAGCAACCACGCAAGTATTGTCTCGCTTGTAGTTGTCAGCATCACGGTAGAGATAGTCGATTCTCGTATTGTTCATCATTCACTCCATTCCGCCCGGAACCTCAAATGGGGAGATTCCGGGCAATCAGATTGG
>JAUMVS010000276.1 GCA_030530045.1 Phoenicibacter congonensis | reverse complement strand
CAGGTCGTCGAGCAGGTACAGGGCACGGCGGAGGCTCTTGTGGCCGCCGGAGGACAGGTCGCCCGCGATGTAGAGTTCGTCGTTCTTACCGCATACCGCGTTGATGCGTCTGATGATGAGTTTGTCATGGGCCTCCGTGTCGACCATATCGTTGAATCGGTACTCCGACAGCTCGCGTCGTAGTTGATTTAAGCCGTCAGGCTCCTCGAGGATGTCGCGGTCGGGGCGCATCCCGGATTTCCAGAAACCACGCGTCGCGGCGACGAACGGGTGGGCTAGGTGCAGGTCGGATGTGAAGTAGCGCATATGTTAGGTTCTCCCCTTTCGTTATATGGTTTTGCGTTTTCGGCTCTCGCCGACGAAAGTCGGTTATATGGGATAGGGGCGTTTATTTATGCTTAGAAGCGATTTGATTGAGTGGCCGGTACGGGAATGACAACGCGTCTGTTTCGGGGCCTTAAATCGCCTCTCAGGTCGTTTGGGAACCGTCGGCTTGCGTTCGTTAAGTCGTGTTTACGATAGCAAGCCTCGTTTGTGATTCCCTTGATGGTTCGCGGCAGCGCCGCGACCTGTTATTGCCTTTCGCGTAAAAATAAAGGGGAGCACCCGTTATGCGGATGCTCCCCTTGTTCGGGAAACGGACACCTGCACGCGACCGAAAGGGAGCGCGCGGGTCTGTGAGGGCTATGCCCGAACACAGTACGTGCCGTGATGATGTCGTCATTGTTGATGGTCATGCCACCCGTTACTGGCGAGCACCACACGAACTGCAATACACGTAGTCCACGTAGGTTTCGGTCTTGTTGGTACCGTGGTCTTCCTTGTGGGAACCAATCTGAACTGTCTGGTTCTCGTAGACGGGCCTTGTCTGATAACCAGAGTCCTTACCCGCCATAATCAACTCGCGGGCGTGTGCCTCGGCGGCGTTGATATCGGTAGTGGAATAGCCGTCGGAGAAGATGAAGGTGTTGCCTACGACAACCTGCTTGGTGCCGTAGTCGGGCACGTCGACCCAGTTGCTCACCCAGACGTTGCGGGTAGCCGTGTGGTTCACCCAGGTGTGCGTATGGGCGGGCTTGGAAGGCTGGCTGGACTGAGAAGGCTTGCTGGAAGCAGAACCAGAGTTCGAAGAGCCAGCGTTGGAAGGCTGGGAACCAGCGTTGCTGTCGGCCTTGTTGCCGTCATTCTTGGCAGACGGCGTCGTCTGTGCAGGCTTGTCGTTGACATCGACGTCCTTGTCGGCGTCAGTCGCCTCCTGCTTGGTCTTATCGCTCGCGTTCGGGTTCTGGGCGACGTTGCCCTCAAGTTTGTCGAGGATGTCAGTGCCAGCATCGCCCTTCAAGGTCTCGTCGCCGTTCTCAACGGCGTCCTTGGTCTGGTCGATGATGTGTGCAAGCATCTCGTCCGTAACTTGGTCAGCAGGAATCTGCGTCATAGGGCAGTCGACTGCGGGTGCGGTCTTCGTGTCGGCGTCGACGGTGATGTCGACAGGAGCACCTGTATCGGAGATGTCGAATGCAGAACCGTCAGAGTTAACGGGGCTGATGAAGCTCACGGTGTAGTCGCCCTCGGCAAGTGCGACCGTGGAAGTGCCCTTGTTGCCATCGGCATCAGGGGTCACCGCGTGGTAGAAGTCCACATCGTTGCCCTCGATATGGGCGATGGCGGGTGTGGAGTTCTCGTCCCAGCCGTGGTCGGCCGTGACGTTGAGGGTCACATCGACGGTTCTTGGCTCCTGCTGCTCTGGTTGTTGCTCGGACGTTGCAAACGCCCCACTTGCCACGGCTATCGCAACAACGACCGCAGCGGCTATCGCTGCAACCTGGGGCTTATGCGAGCGCGCCCACTGGGATAATCCGTTCATTATCCATCCCCTTTTCTTTCATGGTGGTTTCGAGTTGCCTCGTTATGTCAACCGCGTCATTACCTAGCGCTTTCCCATTGCATTGGCAATCCAACTAAGGTCGCTCTTCGCACTGAAGGTATTTGCGTTAATCTGTTGAGCCTGATTGAGAATCT
>JAUMVS010000275.1 GCA_030530045.1 Phoenicibacter congonensis | reverse complement strand
CCCTGCTCCTGCATTTTCCCGTCTTCTCAAACGAGGAAAGATCTATGGGCTCTTTCGTCTCGCTGAAGCTTAACTTGTTATCCTCATCGAGAAGATAATCGATACTGACGCCAAGCAGCTGCGACATGGCTTTTAGATTGGTGATATCAGGCATGCCCTTGTCGGTCTCCCATTTTGCAATGGCAGAACGCGACACGCTCAATTTTTCAGCAAACTGTTCCTGCGACAGCCCGGCACTTTTTCTGGCATCCTTTAACTTTTCACCAAACGTCATAATGAGCCTCCACTGTACATAATTATAGCAGTAACAATGGCCATTCCGATGCAAAATACTGTATAGATGACCATAGGTACGGTCAGAAAGCATTCCCTGCCCTTAATCTTCAATGCACCAAAAGCAGAACGTAAAAGGTTGATCAGCCTGATCCTGTTATCCTTTTTCAGGAGAATGAACGTCACGGCTATAAGGGCAATGATACCCAGAGTGGCTTCTGCCATGCGTCCGAAGTTCTTATATTCGGGAATAAACGGCAGCAGGACTGAGATCGCATTATTGAGAAAGTGTAAGAGCATCGTGCAGATGATCCTGCCGGTCTTCTCGTAAACATAACACATGAGAAGTCCCATTCCGAAAGCAAAGATGCCCTGTGTAAAATTCTGGTGCATCAGTCCGAAAAGCATTGAAGAGAAGACCGCCGCAATGATCTTTCCGTGTTTTCTCATATGGCCGTAAATGACTTTCCGAAATGCGAACTCCTCGAAAACCGCCGGAAGCACAGCTATGGTAACAAGGCCGAAAAGCGGTGAATACGAAATGTCATCAACAGGAGAGCCTGATACCGATGATATCGAGAAGTCTACTGCACCCATGATCAGATTCCAGACGATAAGCGCGAAAAATGCAGCCGGAAGTAACCTGACACTCTGCTTCCTGTTCACATTCGGCCGGCTGGCGTTTTTGCGCGTCACCAGATAAAAGATGCCGAGGATCACCACATTTGCTATAAAACTGCCGATATCTGATCCTATCAGCATACCGGGACCTGTTTTGTTGAAGAAATACGAGATTGCGATCATGACAAAGGCAGCGGTCTGAAAGAATACCTGCCCCAATATCAAAAGCCATGTAATCTTCTTTGAATCAGTTCTCATGTCGTTTACCCCAATCCGAATACGGTTTTTGCATCTTTTGTAAGGTCTTTGATCTTGGAATCCTTGTCTTCTTCCAAAAACCATGTTCCTTCTTCGCTCATCTTTGTCCCGTTCTTATCGACGATCGCGTAATAAGTGCTCTTGCTCTTGTTGTCTACTAAAGAAACGGTGATCATGGGATCACTGTATCCGTCTGTCTGACCGAATGAGAGCATTATCTGGTAGGGAACGCTTTTGAAGGCTTTGGGTTCATCGGGATCGTAATTATATATGTAGACGCTATTGGAGGTTACTTCATCTTCTTTATAATCCTTCTCTATGAAATACTTCTCTCCAAACTTATATGCTCCGATCGAGGTGTTGACCTGCTCCCAGCCGCATTCGATCCGGACCGTGCTGACAACAGTCTGATCAGCTTTCGCATTTTCGTTCTTAGTGCATCCGGCTGTCGTGAGTCCGGTAAGAAGAGCAACCGTAATTGCTAAAGATTTGATAATGTGATTCTTCATGTGTGTCACATCCTTTCCTGAGGTTTGATTTGAGTCTATGACCCTACCCCCGTGACACACAAGAAACGGGCTGTGACAACGCTGTTACTTTGCGTAACAGTGCTTATTTTGTTGCATTTCAGCCATATGGCCACTTTTCTGCTTTATTGCAATGACAAAGGAGTTGTCTCATTTTGCTTTGAGGCGCATCTTCACGCCCGGCGCAGAACGCCGGATCAGCTTTTGTTGCTGCGTAAACTTTTTCGTAAACAAAACCGGCCAAAATGTGTTTACGAAAATCTTTACTTTGTCCAAAAGTAAACTCAAACGTAAACATTTGAAGTGGTAACATTTTTTTGGACACAGTAAAGTTTTTTAGCACA
>JAUMVS010000274.1 GCA_030530045.1 Phoenicibacter congonensis | reverse complement strand
TTCCTTACCGAAATGGAAACGCTCTGCAACAGTAATGTTGAGCTGTCCACGGGTATGTTCGTGAACATGAAAGAGGTCGGTCAGAAGCTCGTGACGGGATTTGTGGACGGTATCAAGTCCAAGTCCTCTGACTTCTCCAATGCGGCGAAAACACTGGTGGACGGGTTCAAGAACTCGCTGAACACCAACGCCGCAACCTGCAAGTCGAGCTTCATTTCTTGGGCTTCCAACCTCAAGAACTGGTTTACCTCCGCGTCCTTTGGTGCAATCAACCGAACAACATTCGGCAACTACGCCAAGGATATTGTGAGCGGTTTCAACAACGGTATCACCAATAACTACGCTACGGCTAAGAGCGGTATGGTATCGTTTGCGAATACCGTGAAGAACGCTTTTACGGAAATTGTCTCTTACAAGGTGTTCTATGACATTGCAAAAGATGTTATCAGCGGTTTCAACAACGGTATCAACGATTTCTACGATACGACTCGACCGTATATGCGGCGTTGGGCGAATGACGCGGCGGCGGCATACAAAGCGGCGTTGGACTCCAACTCTCCGTCCAAGCGGTTTATGCGTATCGGTGAGGACACCGTTCTCGGCTACAACCTCGGTATCAGCAACCTCGGCGGTACGACAAAGGGCGTTGTGACGGATTGGGCGAACTCGTTTTCGAGCATGAGTCCGACAATGAGCTTTGCGGTCGATACCTCGGCTCTGAAATACTACAACAGTGACTCGTTCGCGCAGTCTGTGTCGGCAGAAATGACTTCACATAGCAAATGTGCTGTGGAAAGCTCTTTCGCTACTGACGGACTCAAGGACGCTATGATACAAGCACTGGTGGAGTCGGGGCTTATCGAAGATGTACGCCGACAGGCAGACAAAGAGGAGCGCACGATTGTTCAGATTGGCAATCGTACCGTGACGGACACCATAACCGCACAGCAAAGGGCAAACGGCTACCGTTTTGTGACCCCTTAACAACACACGGAGAATAGTCGGGGGAGCGGTTTTCCCCTCTCCCGACTTTCTACTCAACCACAACTATCTAAAAAACAGGAGGAACGAACAATGAATGTGAATGGCAAAAATTACAAGAGTTTTGAACAGTTGTCTATGGACATCAGAACTCTCAAGGAGTCGTGGAAAAACGCCAGTGCCGACAAGGACAGGAAGCGCACTTTTGCGGGGATTCAGCAGGAAATGCAAAACCTCTACTTTTTCCTTACAAACGAACGCGCCAACCTTGACGCAGAACTGGACAAGCTGAAAGATGTTTGGAGCAATAAGGTCATTTCCGAACGCCGCGAAAAGCTCATCGGTGAGTTTAATGAAATGGTAAAAGGTGCTGTTAAGGCTATCCGGCAGGACATCGAAACGCTGACGAGTACGAAGATGGACAAAATCGGAGATATGCTTGCTACTGCTCCCTCTGAGGAACAGCTCCGACTTCTCTCTGCTTTGCAGATGAGAAAAGACATCGACTATACGGAGATTATCCATATTCTCCCCGTGTTCTTTGAGAACTATCAAGCAATGAAAGTTCTGAGTGCAATCGGTGAGCGCAACGGCGTTGCCCTTGAACTCCCCTCTCAGCTTGACTGCCGCACCATGTTCGATATGCTCAACGAAGCTACGGACTATCTGCTGAGAGCGTGTGACGAGCTTCCCAAGGAGTGGAAAGACCTGTCTATTACCTACCACGCTTTCTTTACTGTGAACCCCAAGGAAAAGGGCAAGCAGTACGACCCCCGCTATCAGCAGTATATTGACCTGTTCGACTATACCCCGCAGTTGCAGGACTGCAAAGCCGAAAAGCAGTATTTGTCGCAGGGCGAAAAGGCAAAAATCGACTGGTATTTCCGCGATATTGCGACTTTGAACCCGTCAGACGCGGGAGACCATGCTATTATCCTGCACCGCGTAGAAGAAGTGCTTACCGCGCACCCCGAAGAAAAAGACCTGCTGAAACTCTCACAGTACGCCGACTATGTGGCAGAGGTTGAGACCATTAAGAAAGACGAACCTGCC
>JAUMVS010000273.1 GCA_030530045.1 Phoenicibacter congonensis | reverse complement strand
GGGCAATCATCTGAGTTATTCCTCGGCCGTCGGGCTGCTGGTGAATCTGGTGTCGCTTGTTTTTCTGGTGATCGCCAATACCGTTACCGGCAGGCTGAGCGAAACGTCGCTGTTCTGAGAGAGGGGGAGGAGAAATGGTCGGCAAGAAGGTTACTGCGTTCGACGTGGTGCTGGTAATTCTCATGGTGCTGCTCTCGTGCATGTTTCTCTATCCGCTTTTGAACATGCTGGCGCTTTCCTTCTGCGACGCGCAGACGCTCAAGGCGTCGCCGGTGTATCTGCTGCCGGTCGGTTTTTCGCTGGAATCGTATAAGGCGCTTTTGAACGACGACCGCATTCTGCTGTATTACTGGAATACGATCAAATACGCCGCCGTAGGCACGGTGATTATGCTGCTGACCACGTCGCTGATGGCGTATCCGCTTTCGATTCCCGCGCTGCGGGGGAGGAAACTGTTCTCCGTGCTGCTGACGATCACGATGTTCTTCGGCGGCGGCCTGATTCCGTACTATGTGACGATCATGCGGCTGAAAATGATCGATACATTCTGGGTGATGGTGCTGCCGGGCGCGATTTCCGCGTATAACGTGATCGTGTTCAAAACATTTTTTATGTCCATTCCAGAGGAACTGCGAGAATCGGCCAATCTCGACGGAGCGGGGCATGTGCGGATTCTGTTCCAGATCGTGCTGCCGCTGTCCAAGGCCGTGCTGGCGACGTTTGCGCTGTTCAGCATCGTGGGCTACTGGAACGATTATATGACCGCGCTGCTCTATCTGCGGGACGATACGAAATACCCCATTCAGCTGCTTATGCGCCGGCTGCTCGTGCTGATGGATTATAAGGACGCGTCCACGGCGCAGCTTTTGAAGGATTACCGTTCCATTTCCAGCCGAACCACAAAGGCCGCCGCGACGATTATTACCGTCGTGCCCGTGCTGTGCGTGTATCCGTTCATGCAGAAGCATTTTGCAAAGGGCGCGCTGGTCGGCTCGGTGAAAGCATGAATTCCGGCGGGGTTCGCTCCGCTTGAAGAAATAAAAAAGGAGGCAACCTACATGAAGAAACTGGTATCCGTTCTTGTCCTCGTGGCGATGCTGCTTGGCTGCGTTTCCGCAATGGCCGATTCGCTCCTGCCCTATGACGGCGAAGCCGTGACCTATCAGGGCTACACCGCCGACCTCGGCCTGAGCGAGGATCGCAATTCGCCCGTCTATCAGGCGTATAAAACGCTGCTGGGCAACGTTTCTATTGAATGGTCCACCGGCCCCTGGGCAGACTTTGACACCAAGACCGCGCTGTTCCTGAACACCGGCGACCTGCCGGATATCGTCTGGCTGCGCAATTCCCCGGATGTGATCGCCAACTACGGCGACCTGGGTTATTTCCTCAACTTCATGGATTACCTCGATTATATGCCCAACCTCAAGAGCTATCTGGAAAACTATCCCCAGATTGCCAACATGGTTAACGAAAAGGGCGCGCTGTACTGCCTGAACGATATCGAGCCGAACGACTACATCGACGAGAGTTATTTCGTCAACAAGACCGCGCTCGAAGCGCTCGGCAAGGAAGTGCCGACCACCTGGGACGAGATGCTCGACTGCATGCGCGCCTATAAGGCGGCCAATCCGGACGGCACCGCGTTTATCACCTACGGCTGGGGCGCGAGCTATTACATGTACTGCCTGGGCGCGATCAACAACGCGCAGATCAATTTCTATTTCGACGGAGAAAAATGGACGCACCCGCTGCTTACGGAGGAATCCGGCTATCGCGATCTGATTTCGATGATGCACACGATGTACTCCGAAGGCCTGCTCAACCCCGAGTTCTCCACCATGTCCGACGAACCGGCGTATCAGACCGTGCTCGACGGCAACTGGCTGTTCGGCTTCTGGTATCTCAACTGCATCCCGCACGAAATTTTCCTCGATGAAGAAGTGCCGTATGAATACGAAGCGATGTACGCTCCCGCCTTCAAGGCTGGCGATAAGCAGTATTCCGTCGTCACCGTTCCCTACGACAACACTCCCAACTGGGGC
>JAUMVS010000272.1 GCA_030530045.1 Phoenicibacter congonensis | reverse complement strand
AGGGAATTTGCTGTCAGGTAAAAGTTTCGAAGTTCTCGGTCCTTGACGCAAACCCGCTTGCGTTCATAATTTCCGCACGAAAGGCTGCAATTGAAAATTTCGCAAAGCATTCAGGAGGCACCGCTGGGCTTTTGCAGGCACTTGTTTGCGGCTATCGAGACACAATTCGAAACGACGGAACCTATGAAGCTTTTAGAACTTGCGGGCTTGCCCACATTGTTGCGGTTTCGGGCGCTCATCTCGCAATCGTCACAGCCACATTCATGTTGCTGCTAAAGAAACTTCGAGTTTCCAGGAAAGTAACAGCAGCAATCACGACTGTAATGGTGCTTTGTTATCTAATTTTTGCAGGCATTCCAATTTCTGCAATCAGGGCAGCTTGCATGGTTCTGCTCGGGCTTTTGGCTGGCCTTTTTGGAAGACGAGCGAACCCTCTAAATGCACTTGCGCTTTGCGTCGTTGTAATTCTTGTTTCAGACCCAACCGCAAGCATGTCGATCTCGCTATTACTGTCAGCAGGTTCAACGTTCGGAATTATCCTTTTCGCGCGACTTTTTGAATCGTGGTTCGATGCTGGAAGAGGGAAGATTAATTCCTTCTTTGTGCAGCCGACCTCACTCACTCTTTCCTCGAATTTGATGACGTTGCCAATTTCTGCTGCCATCTTTTCTCAAGTCTCGACAATTGCGCTGGTAGCAAACATAATCGCGACGCCTTTGTTCTCTCTAGCGTGCGTGTTGGGTCTCATTGCAGCCTGCGTTTCGTGCATTTTTCCGCCGCTCGCATCGCTTGTTTGTGGAGCAGCTTCTTTGGCAGCCTATCCTCTGCATTTCGCAACAACCGTCATGAGCAAAATTCCTTTTGCCTGCATTGCGGTGCAATTTGATGTCATTGTTGCGATTATCATTTCTGCCATTTTTGTTCTGTTGTTGCTTGGTTACTGGCCGCGTTTTAGCAGGAAGCAAATTGCTGCAGTGTGCTGTGCGGTTTTAATCGCACCTTTTCTTTTTGTTTTCGTTTCTCCTCTCTTCACACCCGACAGGATTGTCTTTCTCGATGTGGGGCAGGGTGATGCAATCCTCATTCAAAGTTGTGGCAAAAATGTCTTGATAGACACTGGCAAACAGGCGACGAAGCTAAAAACGGGGCTTGCAAAGCGCGGAGTTTTTAAGCTTGACGCCGTGATTATTACCCATCACGACGACGATCACATGGGCTGCTTGCAGGCGCTTTCTGAATACGAAAGCATTGCGGCTGTTTATTCCGCAGAAGAAGCGACGGCTTGTAAATGCGATGGCTGTGGAGAGTTGCGTTCGCTTTCGACAAACTCCAGCGGAGGTGATTTGAAGGGTCTTTCAGTCGGTGACAAGATTTCGGTTGGTAAATTTAAATGCGAGGTCGTGTGGCCTTCCAAATTTACCGATGAGGGCGGTAATTCTGACAGCCTAAGCCTTTTAATCTCATCGGACGTAAACAGCGACGGAAATTCAGAGATGACGCTTCTGACCACAGGGGATGCCGAAAGTGAAAGTATCAATAAAATGATTTCAGAATGCGGCGTCTCGCAGATAGACGTTTTGAAAGTGGCTCATCATGGCTCTAAAGTTTCGCTGGATGACAAGCTGCTTGACAGTCTTAATCCAAAGATTGGAGTAATTTCAGTTGGGGTGAATAACCGCTACGGGCACCCGAAGCAAGAAACGCTTGACTTCCTCGCAAAGCACGACATGAAGTCTCTTCGCACCGACGAACACGGCTCAATCACAATCACTCCAAACGCTTCGTCTTTTTCAGTGACTACGGAATCATAGAGCCTGTCGCATTAATAAAGAAGCCACTTCTCGTTGTAGTTTTTCGCGCTTCAAAATGAAGACGAGCGCCTCGGCTAAAATATTTTTAGCCTCTCTACCAGGTATTTTAAAGAAGTTTAAACTTTTTTTAAAAAATTGCGGTTTCGGTTCGGAAGTTGTAGTAAGATAAGAAACGCACCTTTCGAGGGCCCGTAGCTCAGTTGGTTAGAGCGCACGCCTGATAAGCGTGAGGTCGCTGG
>JAUMVS010000034.1 GCA_030530045.1 Phoenicibacter congonensis | reverse complement strand
GACAATATTTTGACAACCTTAATGGTGAGTTCACGATGGATGGCAACACCTACAAACTTGACAAGGTAAACGGACTTCAATGGACAAGCGCCGGCAATGTTGCTTTCACAATTACTGCGCATCAATACCAATCGGTCCCAATTTTTGGTGAGCTAACATTGTTCACAAAGGACCCAGAAACAATTCAAGGCGCAATTTCGTTTGATGATAACAACAATGTGGTTGCGATTTCGCCTTCAATTAAATAGGTGATTTTTTGAGCAAAACCCCAGCTTCGCCAACATATGTTTGTGATGTCATAGTCATACACAAAACAAAACTTTCAGAAAGCGACCTCATTTTAGACTTGCTTTCTAAAGGCGGCGAAGTGATTAGGGCGGTTGCTAAAAGTGCCCGCAAACCTGGCAACACTTTTTCAAATCGGCTCGATTTATTTAACGTCGCTCACGTTTGCATTGCTCGAACCAAAAATTTGCACATAATTCGAGAAGCAAAGCTAATTAAGAATTTCGCATCCCTTCGTGCCGACTTTAAGCAGTTATCGTGCGCAAGTTTAGTTTGTGAACTCTTGTGGCGTCTCTCTTTTCATGGAGAAGTGTCGCATGTTATGTTTGATTTCGTAAGCAAGACGCTTGATTTTATAGACACCTATCCCGACTATTCCCGTGAAATCGCAATTACAGCTGCATTCAAACTCATGTCAATTGAAGGTTTTAAACCGCAATTAGCGGCGTGCTCGCATTGTGGCGGGGAAGTCTTGTCGTCTGGCAACTACGTTGGTTTTTCTTGTCGAGAGGGCGGCATAGTTTGTTCTGAATGCGCCATGCAAGCAAACATTTTCGACGTGTCAGTAAAAGGCATCAATACTTTGATGTGGTTAATCTCTTCGACCTATGAAGAAGTTCTCGAAGACATCGAGCGCGCTCATGGCTCAATTTTTGAGCTTTCAAAAGTCTTGAAGTGGTGGGTTCGCTACTACGTGGGGCACGATTTAAAAAGCTTGCAGCTGGCAGTTCATTAACCCTTTTAACTCTCGAAGCCTTCCACTAGTCATTATTTGTTTGCGCACAACGCCAGCGTTTTAAAGATGAGAATTTGCATGCAACGCTTAAACGTTATTGGAAAAGATAGAGGCTAAAGATTAATGACACGAGTTGAATAGGTGTCTCGAAGACGTTTGTCATGAGTAACAAAAACCACTCCGATGCCTTCATCGGCGCAGTTTTTACAAACTACCTTGAACACTTTTGACTGTGTGACGATGTCGAGCATCGAAGTTGCCTCATCCATAATCAAAAAAGCTGGTTTTTGCTCAAGTGCTCTAACAATTGCAAAACGTTGTAGTTCTCCACCAGAAAGCTCGCTAGGGAAGCGCTTTATAAGCTCTGGCTTTAATTCAAATTTGTCTATTAAATGCGAATTTTCGGCATTAACTTCTCGAAGCGACTCATTGATTGTCATCTTGGGGTCAAATGACATAAACGGGTTTTGTGGAATTAAGGTCACTTGGTTGGCAACAAAAGGGCTGGTTTTTAAATCTTCATTTGCTGCAGCGTCGCATGTTTTTGTAACGCCACCCAATGCTTCGTCACCGCCCTGTTCTGTGCATGTAATTTGCCCGCCGTTAGGTTTCAGAAAGCCTGCAATGGCTTTACATAGCGTTGATTTTCCGCACCCAGTGTCTCCGAATATGCATGTGACATCGTTTGAGCTAATAGTCGTCGATAGTCCAGAAATTACGTTTTTTCTATCATAAGAAACGCTTAAATTCGAAATTTCCAGTTCGCAAGCCCTGCCTTGGTTTTTTTGAGCTTCAAACTGCTTTTCGTTTAGACAGTCGTAAACATTTTGAGCGAAATCGCTCCTCAATTTTGATTTATCGTAAAAGCTAGCTGATGAAGTTTCTTCGACAATGTTTCCGTCTTTAAAAATTGCTATTCTGTCAGCAAAATTCAATGCCAAGTCGATGTCGTGTGTGACAACAATCAAGCTCACTCCATCATCCCTCAAAGAGACTAGTTCGCTCATTACAGCTCTTGCTTTCTTGGCATCGAGGCCCTCAGTTGGCTCGTCAGCGATGATTATTTGTGTGTTTGGTTTAAGCGCATCATGAATTAGTGCCGAGCGCTGCATTCCGCCTGACATCTCGTGAGGATAAAGGCTTTTTTCTTGATAGCTAAACTTGTTTAGTGGGTTTAGCGACGTTAAAGGTTGAGGGATAAAGCTGATGTTTTCCCTTGCAATTTTTTCAAGCTTAGCTTTGTCTGCAATGTTCCCATCAAACCAAAAAGTGCCTTCGACGTTTGAGCCTTTCGGGGTTTTACCAACAAGCAAGTTTGCAAGCATCGATTTTCCAGCACCCGTTTCTCCAACGATAAAAAGAATCTCTTTTGCATGCAATGAGATGCTTAAATCCTTTAAAACAGTGGTTGTCTTTATGCTTGGGAAAAGCTTTCTTTTCTCATAAACAGGCCGCGTTATTCTGAGTGTTACATCATCAAGCTGCACTAAGTGATGTCCATGCTCGTGCACACTCCCCGCAGCGTGAGTGTGGTGATGGTGCTGTGCGTCGTGGCTGTGATCGAGATTGTGTATCATTTCTGTCATTTATCGCAGCTCCTGACGATGTTTTGCGTTATTAAAAATGTAGCTAATTGCAAGAGCGCAAAGAATTAGGGCGACGCCAGGTGCAATTGCGAGCCACCATTGGCCGGTTAGAGCAAACTTCAAAGAATCGTTCAAAATGTTGCCGATAGCAGGTGTTTCTGGAGTAAATCCCATGCCTAAAAACGTGAGTGTTGACTCGTGCAAAATTGCATGAGGAACGGCTAGCGTGAGCCCTGTGAAAATCTGGGGTAGCAGGTTTGGAACGTAGTGCGAAAGTGCCAAGCGCAAGCCTGTTACGCCTTGCGATTTCTCAATTTGCACCCAGTTTTGAGTTTTGAGTTGCCTGAGTTCTGCGCTCAAAATTCTTGACAGTGTTGGCCAGTGGGTGAGGGAAGTTGCCAGAACTACTCCCGCAAATCCTTTTCCAACGGCAAATGAAATCAAAATCATCAAAATGATGTGAGGGATTCCCAAAAACATGTTAGTCAAAACATCGATTGCTTTAGTTATGACCGACGAATTAGTTGCATAAAGTATTGCGATTAACACTGCGATTATGGCAGAAATTAAGCTTGATAAAATGCCAGTTAGCACGCTAATTGTGATTCCAGAAATTGTGAGAGTGAAAACGTCGCGTCCAAGGTTGTCTGTTCCGAATAAATGACTTGCAGAAGGAAGCAGGTTCATTGACGCAAAGTCGGTGTTGTTTGCAGCAGAAAAATTAGCAACGCCAAACCCAATCACCGCAAGCATAATAGCTGCAATAATTACGCTTGCAATTTGTCTTCTCTGTTCTTCTTTAAGCGCCTGCATTGTTCACCTTTTGCCTTTTAAGCCTTGGGTCGAGCAAAACAGTAATTGTGTTTGCGAGGAATGAACCGATAAAAACTATTACACAGGTAACTAATGAAATGCCAGCTAGAAGGGTTACATCTGAGCCGCAAGCTGCGTTTACTGTTACATATCCAAGCCCTGGAAATGAAAACACCTGCTCGACAACGACTGAGCCTCCGATGATTTCTGCAATTTGGGCAAACTGAATTGAAATGAAAGGAAAACTTGCGTTTTTAATAACGTGTTTTTTGAAAATTTCTTTGACGTTTAGGCCGTTAGTTTTTGCATACGCCACATAATCAGACTTTAAAATTTCTTTGCATTTCGTTTTTGTGTGGAAAAACACCACAGGAATGCCGGAAAGAGTTAACACTATGCAGGGAAGAAGTGCACTTTCAAATGTGTTGGCCGAGCCAACGTTGATCCAACCAAGGTTGATAGAAAACACCACTAGCAGCAATATTGCAATCCAATAAGTTGGGCTCGACATCAAAACAAAATTGAAAGCATCAAGAATTTTGACACTCAATTTTGATCTTTTCATTTCGGAATAAAGCCCCAGAGCATAACCAAAAAGCCCGCTCAAAAGCCAGGCAATTGTGAGCATTGGAAGGCTGTTAGAGATGCCTCTTGCAATGACGTTAGTCACTGGCTCGTTATAAATTAGTGACTCGCCAAGGTTTCCTTGCAGAACTTGACCAATCCAGGCTGCAAGTCTTTCGAGGACAGGTTTGCCAACACCCCAATATTCTTTCAAGCTCGCAATTTTAGCTGCGGACATTTTGCTTGCAGCAACTTGCCCATAATTTGAAGTTATCGGGTCAATTGGTGAGGCTGAAACAAGCAAGAATATGACTGCGCTCGACAAAACGAGCAGCACCACCAGCTCCAGAGCATTTTTTGCAATGCTTTTTAGCACTAGTTGCTCCAGCTCCATTCATCAACATTGTTTACAATAGACCAACCATGGCCGTGTGGGTGCACTTTTTGATCTGCTACTTTCAGTCCGTCTTTTACAAAGTAGGTGTGTTGTACGTTGCAAAGCCAAACCCAAGTAGCTTCGTTTTCCGGAGATATTTCCGATTGCGCTTCTATTAACTCGGAATAGGAATCGCTAATGTTTTTCTCTGCCAGAGCTGAGTCAATTTTAGTGTCGATACTGCTGCTTTCATAAAGAGGGAAGTTACAAGTGCCATCACTTTTGATAATTTGCACGAGCTCATCAGTTGAATTTGAGCCCCAGCCCCAAAGCACTGCATCTGCATATTGACGAATGTAGATGTCGTCCCATGAAGCACCAATAGCATTGACACTCACGCCAATTTCTTTCATTTGGTCAGCAAAAGCATAGGCCAAAGCTTGTCTTGCAGAATCGCTTGATGAGTAGTAGAGGTCAAACTCACAACGAACGCCGTCTTTCTCACGAATGCCGTCCTGTCCAATTTTCCAGCCCGCATCATCTAGAAGCTGCTTTGCTTTTTCAACGTCGGTCTGAGCTTTCATAGCGTCGCTGCTCCACGGCAGATTGTCACAAACTGAATAGGACACGCTGCCAAATCCATAAAGGCAAGAGTCGATGAGTTTTTCTCTATCCACTGCAAGGTTTAGTGCCTGACGAATTGCTTTGTCGCTTGTCACAGCGTTGCCAACTTCATATGTCACGCCACCTTCGGTCGTTAAATCGGCAGTGTTGGCGCTCTTTGTGGGCAGCGAAATTCCGCGGCTGTCAACTGTTTCGTAGCTTTTTAGCGAATAGCCGTCAACTACGTTTGTAGCCATTTGTGCTGGAACATATGAAACATCAGTTTTGCCAGCTTTGGCGTAGGCAAACGAAGTTTCTTCATTTAAGAAGAGCACTGTCAGCTTTTTAATGTTTGGCGCAACTCCATAGTAATTATCATTAGCTACGAAAACTGCTTTTTGGCCTTTCTCCCACGACTCTAAAACATATCTTCCAGAACCGATTGGGTTTGAGCCGTAGGTGTCCTCGTTGTAGGTGTCAGCTGGAACAATTCCAACAACAGCGAGAAGGTAGAGCACGGAATTATTCGCCTTGTTCATGTGTAAAACGCAGGTGTAATCGTCTGTCGCTTCTGCTTTTTTAATCGTTGAGAAATCGGCAGGGTTGTCAATTGCCTCGACTTCTTTATTAATAGTGAAAGCGACGTCTTTAGCTGTAAGAGCAGTTCCGTCGCTAAATTTTGCGTCTTGACGAATGGTGAAAGTGATTGATAGGCCGTCGTCTGAAATTGAGTAGTTTGTTGCTAAGTCGTTCTCAATTTCTAGGTTTGTGTTAGTTTTTACCAGTGTAGACTGAATGAGTGGTTCGTGCATGTGTTCGCCGCAGCCCCATCCATAAATTGGATCGAATCCTTTTTCAGGTTCAGAAGTAGTCGGCATTGAAACTGTAACTTCGTCGGTTTTTGTTGTTTGCGAAGCACTGTTGTTTTGAGAACAGCCGCCAAGAGTAGTGGCAGCCATTACAATAAATGCGCAGCAAGCTACGGCTAATGTCGATTTTAAAAGAAGTCTTTTGTGTGTAAACATTACGTTCTCCTCGGCAAATAGTCGGTGTTACGATTTTAGAAATTGTAACACATGCGAGCAAGAAGTCGAAATTTACCAGGGATTAAATTGGTATTAGAAGCACGCCTGCTACGTTTACCCGAAATATGTTTATCGAGTTCAATGCTAAATAACCCGCGTTGCTAAAATACCTACTTATGGAAACTATATTTACACTTATTCTCATCCCTTTTGTAGGTGCACTGCTTAGCCTAGCGCTGAAAGGCAAGGCACGCGACACGATTGTTTGCATCGCCTGTGCTGCCACCGCTTGTTTGGCAATTGCATTTACAGCCATCAACTATGCTTCTGGCGTAGCTGACTCAAAACTGCTGATTAACTTCACGTCTCATGCAGTTGACTACATTTGCTTCGGCATAAACATTTTGTTGATGGTCCTCGTCCTGGGTTATTGCTTTAAATACAAAAAAGCAATACCTGCAATCCTGGCAGTTCTGCAGTTAGGTTTTGAAATCTATCTCGAGTTCTGCCCTGAAAAAGCAGCTGTTCATGTAACGAACGGTTTGTCGGTCGACATGCTCTCGCTTGTGATGACGCTCATCATCGGCATCATCGGCAGCGGCATTTGTATCTATGCAATCGGCTACATGTCCGACTTCCAGAAGCATGAACCAAAAGACGCAAAAGACAGAAGGTCATTCTTCTTCGCAGTGTGCATTGCGTTTTTGGGAGCGATGTTCTTGATTGTTTTCTCAAATGACATGAACTGGATGCTTTGCGGCTGGGAAATCACGACAGTTTGCTCGTTCCTTTTGATTGGCTATACAAAGACAGAAGAAGCCATCAAAAACTCGTTCTTGCAAATCACCCTTAACTTGATTGGTGGTCTTGCTTTTGCTGTGGCAATTTTCCTGTCATGCAAATTCGCAGGCACTGCAGAATTCAGTGAGTTTATTAAGATTGGCCTCACAAACCAAAGCGTTGTGGTTGTGCCGCTTGCACTTTTTGCTCTTGCAGGTTTCACCAAGGCTGCACAAATGCCATTCCACACTTGGCTTTTGGGCGCTATGGTCGCACCAACACCAACATCGGCTTTGCTCCACTCTTCAACAATGGTTAAAGCTGGAGTCTTCCTGCTTGTAAAACTTGCACCTTTGTTTGCAGTTTGCCAATTCACTGGAATGAGCGTTGCTTTAATTGGTGGTCTCACATTCCTATTTGCTTCGCTTTTTGCAATTTCGCAATCGAACGGCAAGCGTGTTTTGGCCTATTCAACAATTGCTAACCTCGGCCTCATTACAATGTGTGCTGGCATCGGCACCGACATTGCAATTTGGGCAGCTGTAATGCTCATCATCTTCCATGCAATTGCTAAATCAATGCTCTTCCTTTGCGTTGGCACAGCTGAGCATCACATTGGCAGCCGCGACATTGAAAGCTTCGATTTGCTCTTCGATCGCATGCCAAAACTTGCAAGGTTCATGATGTTTGGAATCCTTGTTATGTTTGTCGCACCATTCGGAATGCTCATTGCAAAATGGGGCGCAATCATTGCAAGTTTCGATTTCAAAAACCTCACATTGATTGTTTTCCTTTGCTTTGGCTCGGCTGCAACATTTATGTACTGGGCTAAATGGCTCGGTAAACTAGCAGGCATTTCTTCTTGCTCCGAAAATGTTGAGAAGACGGTCACTAAATCAGAAGCATTTACGTTCTATTTGATGGCAACCTTGCTTGCACTTGCAAACATTTTCATGCCTTTGCTTTCGGTGTTTGTGGTTGATAAAACAGCATCTTCGCTGCTCTCAACCTCAATTTACCCAACAGGTTTTGTGTCCTTTGAGACTCTTGTGTTGTGTGCAGTTCTCTCGCTGGCAATGATTTACTTCCTTTTCTGTGTTGTTGGAAAAGAGAGAAAAGCCGACGACCGCGAGCTCACGCCCTATCTCGCAGGCGCTACAGCCGATTCTAGCAAGCGTGAATTTGCTGGCTCTTTGGGTGAGCCTGTGGAAGCAACAACGAGAAACTTCTACCTGGAGAAATACTTCGGGGAAAGCATCACTCCAGTGGTTCAAGCCTTTGGCGCTGCGCTAATTGTTATTTCCATTGTTTATTCGATCGTTATTTATTTGGGGTAGGGAATGATTTATTTTGATGTTGCATATCTTTTAAAGCTCCTTGCCGGAATAGTAGCGTTTGGAGTTTTAGGTCCAGTGCTGGGCTGCTTGCTCGCTGGTGCAGAGCGCGTTATCGCTGCTAAGATGGAAGGTCGTGTTGGACCTCCACTGTTGCAGCCCTACTACGATGTAAAAAAACTTTTTCAGAAGGAAAAAGCTTCCATCAACACTTCCGAGCGTGCATACATCGTCTTTGGGCTTGTGCTTGCTTTCCTCGCTGGTGGAATCTTTTTTGGCGGCGGAAACCTTTTGCTTTGCATTTTTGTCATCTCGCTTTCTGCGCTCATGGTAATTTTGGCTGCCTATTCATCAAGGAGTCCATATTCCGAAGCAGGCGCAGCTCGTGAAATTTTGCAGGTTATGTCCTACGAGCCAATGGTTCTTTTCTATGCGGTTGTTCTTGCAATCTTTGCAATGGGAAACGGCGCTAGCGTCACGGGTTCGATGGATGTTCGCACTTTCTTAAGCTTTGATTCGCCTGCAATCACAACATGCTGGATTGCTTTTATCGGTTTGGTTTACGTGCTCACTATTAAGCTTCGTAAATCACCGTTTGACCTGTCATCTTCTCACCATGCTCACCAAGAGCTTGTTAGTGGCATGACAACTGAAATGTCAGGTCGCACACTTGCTTTGCTCGAGATTACTCACTGGCTCGAGACTGTGCTTTTCCTAGGTTGGGTTGCACTTTTCTTTGTCAGCTCTAACCCAGTTTCAATTGTGATTGCAATTGTTGTGGCACTTGCAGTGTGGTTCTTGGAGATTGTTATCGATGCCAATGCGGCACGTGTAAAATGGCAACTCATGCTTTTCAGCGCTTGGTCCGTTGCTTTTGTGTGCGGAGTTGCAAACCTGTTTGTTCTCCTTGTACTTTAGTTTGGGGGAAATAATTTGAGTACTAAGACTTCATATTTATCTAAATCACCTTGGGTCATCCATTACGACGCTTCAAGCTGCAATGGATGTGACATCGAGGTTCTAGCTACGCTTTGCCCAGGCTTTGACGCTGAGCGTTTTGGTGTTATTAATACTGGCAACCCAAAGCAAGCTGACATTTTTATGGTTACTGGTTCTGTAAATGAGCGAAACATTAAAGTTATTCGCGAAATTTATGATCAGATGCTAGAGCCAAAAGTTGTTGTAGCTTGCGGAATTTGTGCCTGCTCAGGCGGCATTTTTCACGATTGCTACAACGTTTTGGGCGGCGTTGATAAAGCAATTCCTGTTGATGTTTATGCACCAGGCTGTGCAGTTCGCCCTGAGACCTTAATCGATGCTGTTGTTGAGGCTTGCGCGATCCTTGAGGAAAAGGCTGAAGCGATGAAGGCTGGCAAAAAGCCTGGTCAAGAAGAGCCTGCACAAAATGAAGGCGACGACTCTGAAGCTTCCGAAGAGGCAAAAGCCGAGGCAATAGAAGAAACAGCTGCTGCAGCTGAAGAAACTACTGAAGAAAATGGCAGTGACGAAAAAGCTGAAGCTGCCAACGATAAAGCAGAAGAATAGAGGTGAATCATGGAATTTAAACAAAACTACACACCTCTTGAGGCAGAAAAAATTCATGAAATTGCATCCGAGATGCATGAAGCTGGGAATCGCTACGTTCAAATTCTGGCAATTAACTATGACGACTGCATTGACCTTGTCTACACCTTTATGACAACAGAAGGCGAGCTTAAGGACTACAACGTTGATGGTCTTGCAAAAGATGCTGCAGTTGATTCTATTACCGATTTATTTTTTGAAGCATTTGTTTGCGAGAACGAAATTCATGACTTGTTCGGAATTACGTTTAACGACTTAAAGCTTGATTTTGCTGGTCAATTCTATGCGCTTTCCGAAGACAAGCCAATGACTGTAATTTCAGCTGAAGAGCTTGCTCGTCGCGAGAAGGAAGCTAAGATTGCCGCTGCTAAAGCTGCAAAAATCGCAAAAGCAAAAGCTGAGGCTGCCGCTAAGAAAGCAGCTGCAGCAGAGGCTAAAACACAAGATTCTGAAGCACCAGCGGCTGAGGAAAAACCTGCGGATGCGTCTGCACCTGCAGAAGAAAATGACAAAACAGACAACAAAAGTGAAGGGGAGGAGGAATAATGGCTAAATCATCAGTAATCCCATTTGGTCCACAGCATCCAGTTCTCCCTGAGCCACTTCATCTTGATCTTGTGGTTGAGGACGAAAAGGTTATAAAAGCCATACCTCAAATTGGTTTTATTCATCGTGGACTTGAAAAGATGGTCGAAAAGCACGACTATCATCAATTCATCTATTTCGCTGAGCGCATTTGCGGCATTTGTGCGTTTGGCCACACACTTGGCTATGCCGAGACAATTGAGAAAATCATGGAAGTTGAAGTTCCAGAGCGTGCACAATATTTGCGCGTTATTTGGCATGAGCTTTCAAGAATTCATTCGCATCTGCTATGGCTTGGCCTTGCAGCTGATGCCTTTGGATTTGAGTCGCTATTCATGCATTGCTGGAGACTTCGCGAGCATGTGCTCGACATTTTCGAAAAGACAACCGGCGGCAGAGTTATCCTTTCTGCAAACAAGGTTGGCGGCGTAAATCGCGACATCGAGAATTCAGAACTTCATGCAATTTGTGACATCCTTGATAGCCTTGAAAGTGACTATCAAAAAATCACAAACACAATGCTCAAAGACTCAACAATCAAAAACAGATGTGCTGGTGTTGGCACCATTACAAAAGAAGAAGCACATGCTCTTTCGATGGTTGGTCCTTTTGGTCGCGCGTCTGGTCTTGAATATGATGTTCGACTTTTCGGCAAGGGTGCCTATGCAAACCTTAAGAACTTCGAGCCAATCACCGCAACTGAAGGCGACTGCTTGGCACGTGTAAAGGTGAGAATTAAAGAAGTTAACCAATCAATTGCAATCATTAAGCAAATGGTTGATCTCATTCCAGATGGCGAAATTGCTACTGCTGTGAAAGGTGCTGTTCCTGACCGCAAGCAGGCATCTAACGTTTTGGAGCAACCTCGCGGTGAATGCTACTACTACGCTCGTGGAAATGGATCTGAAAATCTTGCCCGCATGAGAATGAGAACACCAACTTCTCAAAACATTGCTGGCATGACGACAGCACTTCAAGGTTGCGACTTAGCTGACGTAAACATGATTGTTTTGACAATTGACCCGTGCATTTCATGCACCGAGAGATAGGGAAAGGGGAGAGTAAATGAGCGTTTTAAATTTTGTTTCAATGACAATCCCCAGCATCTTCAAGAAAAAGGAGACGCTGACCTATCCAGTTGTTAAAAAAGAACCTTACCCTGGTCAAAAAGGCAAAATTGTAATCGATGAGAGCAAATGTATTCTTTGCGGCAAGTGTTCAAAGACTTGCCCGTGCGATGCAATTGTGGTTTCGCGACCAGCCAAAAAATGGTCAATCGATCACTTCCGTTGCATCACTTGCTCCTCATGCATTGAGGCATGCCCAAAAAAATGTCTTACAATGGACCCTCATTATGAGTCAGTTTCTCGTGTAAAACATCTGGATGAAGTTGTGGTTAATCTCCCCGAGAAGAAGCCCAAAGCTCCAGTCGAAAACTAAACATGATATATAATCACTTGCGTGAAAAATTCGCAGGTAACAGCTAACAAAGAGCAGGTCTCCAACAAAATCCTAACGGTGCCGAATGTCATTTCTAGCATCAGGCTTTTGATGGTGCCTGCTTTCTTAATTCTTCTATTTGTCGGTCAGAAAATCGCGGCCCTTGTTGTCTATGCAATCGCTTGTTCAACCGACTTTCTTGACGGGCAAATTGCGCGTCGCTTCAATTGTGTCACAAAGCTTGGTCAGCTTTTAGACCCTGCAGTTGATACGCTTTTGATGGCTTCTGGTGTTGTTGGGACCTACCTTTTCTGCGGCCTTCCACTTTGGGTCATGATTATCGTTTTTGCTCGTGAGATTTTCATGCTTTGCGGCGGTTATTGGCTTTTAAAATATCGCCACGTGAGAATCCCTGTGATTTATCCTGGCAAAGCCGCAACGGCCCTGCTTTTCTTTGGAATGTGCTTGCTATTCATTAACGAAGCTGGCATTTGGTTTGTCTACGCTGGAGTTGCACTGCAAATAGCTGTTACTTGTTACTACGTTTTTCAAGGCATTAAAGCTCTAAAAACAGGTGATGAGAGCAATGCCTACTAAGAGAAAACCAACTGTAAGAAAAACCTCAACATCACAAAGCACAAAGCCAACTTCTTCTAACAAAGGCGATGTGTCGCGCAGTGGTGCAAGTTCAAGGCCTTCAACATCTGCTTCTCGTAGTCAGTCAAGAAGAACACAGAAACCTTCAGTTTCTAAAAGCTCGACTTCAAAAAGAAACACTTCGCGTCCCAGAACTTCGGTTTCTGGTTCAAGCAGACCTAATTTCGCTAAAGCTTCAAGCTCAAAAAAGCAAGCCACGCCTTCTGTTGCTCCTGCTAGCTTTTTAGACAACCCCGTAGTGAGCAAATTTTTAAGTTTTTCGGGCCGCACGAAAATCATTATTCTTGGTATCATTGCTCTTCTGCTATGGAT
>JAUMVS010000271.1 GCA_030530045.1 Phoenicibacter congonensis | reverse complement strand
ATCTCCATCCCCATGGTCACATAGGACAGGCCCCTGTATCAACTTTTGAAAAACTGAGGAGTACGGCCTGTATTCCATGCTGAAAAATGCCTAAGGTCTTTGTCGAAAAGCTTCAAAATGTAGTCAGACATGTATACCCCTTTTCAGTATGCCGTTTTATCTCTCTGATGCACAAAAATACAAACTACTGCCTCCGAGCCGCAGCCCTATGCCTTTTTTGAAGGGATATTGTTGACTTATGCCCTTCCGGCCACATTTTATATATCATTCCCTGCCTTCACGGCCGGCCGTCTCCGGCCTATTTTCTGCCCTGCCATGGAAGGCACGATTTTGCATCCTTCAGATGGGCATATACACGTCTTACCCCTTGAAATTCTTTACAGAACTATTTTGGGGCTCGTTGACGGCAGGGAAGACAGGATCTATATTCCTACTTTGCTATTATTTCACTTCAGATGACGTTCTGCACACAGGTGCCTGCACGGAGGTCCGGATACCTTGAACCAGTTATCACGCAATATAATCGTATGGGTCCTCATCATCACCGGTACGATGATGCTGTTTAACCTGTTTCAACAGCCGAATCAGAATCGGCAGGCTGTTTCCTACAGCGAATTTCTCAGCCGTGTTGATAACGGACAGATTGCTTCCGTAACCATACAGGGACAGGCAGTAAAAGCCACCTCTACGGACGGCTCCGAGTTCCTTGCCTATGTCCCCAAGGACGACACCCTTGTTCCCAAGCTTCTTGCCAAAAAAGTCAATGTAAAGGCCGAGGCTCCTGAGGAAGATCCCTGGTATATCTCCCTGATGATATCCGTCTTTCCCATTCTGCTCCTGCTTGGCGTCTGGGCCTTCTATGTTCGCAGGATGCAGGGCGGAGGCTCAGGCTTTCCCTTCTCGCACGGCAAGATTAAGCTCCTTGACCAGAGCGGCAAAAGACGTATCACCTTTGCCGATGTTGCCGGTGTGGACGAGGCCAAGGACGAACTGCAGGAAGTTGTGGAATTTCTGTCCAATCCCAAGAAATTTACCCGTCTTGGCGGTCGTATTCCCAAGGGATGCCTGCTTGTAGGCCCTCCAGGAACAGGCAAGACTTTGCTGGCACGTGCCGTTGCCGGAGAAGCTGGTGTTCCCTTCTTCTCCATATCAGGTTCAGACTTTGTAGAAATGTTTGTCGGCGTCGGCGCATCCCGTGTCCGCGATCTCTTTGAGCAGGGCAAGAAAAATGCCCCCTGCATCATCTTTATCGACGAAATAGACGCCGTGGGACGCAAAAGAGGTGCCGGCCTTGGCACCGGCAACGATGAAAGGGAACAGACCCTGAACCAGCTGCTGGTAGAAATGGACGGCTTCGAGTCCAACGAAGGCGTTATCATCATTGCCGCCACCAACCGTCCCGACGTGCTTGATCCGGCCCTGCTCCGCCCCGGCCGTTTTGACAGGCAGGTGGTTGTTGCCGCTGCCGACAGAAAGGGCCGCAAGGAAATCCTCACCATACACAGCAAGAAGACGCCCTTAGGAAAGGACGTTGATCTTGGCTCCATTGCAGCAGGCACGCCCGGCTTCTCCGGTGCAGACCTTGAGAATCTTGTCAATGAGGCTGCCCTGCAGGCTGCGAGGGACAACAGAAACTTTGTGGAAATGCGTGACTTTGAGTACGCCAAGGACAAAATTATCATGGGGCGCGAGCGCCGCTCCCTTATCCTTTCAGAGAAGGACAAGCGCATCACTGCCTATCATGAAGGCGGCCATGCCCTCTGCGCCAGGCTTCTGCCCAATACGGATCCGGTCCACAAGGTCAGCATTATTCCCCGCGGACAGGCTCTTGGCGTAACCATGCAGCTTCCTGAGGAAGACAGGCACGGCTACAGCAAGGAATACCTGGAAAATTCCCTGGTCGTCATGCTTGGCGGCCGTGTTGCCGAGGAACTTGTCTTTGACGATGTCACCACAGGTGCATCCAACGACATTGAGCGCGCCACCAGCACAGCCCGCAGGATGGTCTGCGAATGGGGCATGAGCGATGCCATAGGCACCATCACCATCGGCGAAA
>JAUMVS010000270.1 GCA_030530045.1 Phoenicibacter congonensis | reverse complement strand
CATCCGGCGGCTGCTCATCCGGATTCTGCGGCGTTCCGGTAAAAAGCGCTTCATCATATACCACTATGTATCCCGCTGCCCCGCTGTCGTTCAAGGCGCGTACGGCGCTGCGCAGCTGCCCTGCGGTAAGCCCGCCGCAGGATATAACCGGAATCGTCTTTGTTTCCGGCGCAAGGTTAAAAGAAGCGTATACCGCCTTTACAAATTCCGTTGTATCCGCGGGAAGCTCCCCAAATTCGGTTCCGTCAACAGCTTTTTTGCCTGCAAAGAGAGTAAGGTCTATATACGGAGAAAATCCGTCTGCCTCATATGTCGGGGTATCTCCGTAAATTGATGCCCTTTCTCCGTCAAAGGCGATAAGCAAATCCGTTTCGCTTGTTACGGTTGCGGAATAAACCCGCTTTGCAAACCGCGCAAGAATTTCTTCGCGACTTGTTTCCTCCGTTCCCACGCCGAAATAGGCATACCCCATGGCGGCGTTTTCCTCCGGAAAACGCAATCCATCAAGCAAAATTGCGTCAACGCCAAGGTCAACGGCGTCATAAACAATATCCAGCACATACTTCTGCGCGGTATCCGAATATGGGTTAAGCCATGGTTTTCCGCCGTTATCCACACTGTCGTCGAGCCAAAGCACGCCTTCCTCCGATTCATAGCGGATTGCCATATCGGCGGAATTATAGGGTGCGGTGCTGTCCTCAAAAGCATAAATCCGTGCAATAACATCATATCCGGCTCGGCGTGCGGTATCAATATAGCTTGCAAGATCCACCGCATTTTCGGAGGCTGCGCCGACATTCTGCACGCTTACCTGCTTTGATTTATAAGTAACCTCGCCGCCCGCGGTTTTCATATCAATAACAACGGCGGTTACTTCCTTATCAAGAGAAGCAATGAAGGAATAATACTCCGAAATATCATAAAGCTTTTCCGTAGGAACGGTGACCGCCACCGTATCCTTATCAAGAAACTCCTGCGGAAGCTCCGCGGGCTTTTTCTCCGGTTCCGGCTTCGATACCGGGTCGTTTTGAATAATTTCCTTATTCGCGTTGTTTATCGCTTTCATAAGAGGTTCGTATGCGAACCATCCGGCGGCAAAAAGCGCTCCGGAAATCAAAACGATAAGCGCTATGCGGATTATCTTTCCGCGAATGGGATTATAAATCCTCGATTTATAGTGTTTTACTTTATACTTTTTTTCAAACATGACAATTCACCGAAAAAATCAGGTGGGAAGCTGATGCCCCACAAGGCCGTAAAACGCCAGGGACAAAAGCCCGAGATAAATAAGGGTTATCGGAAGCCCGCGGAATATCTTAGGCACCTTGCAAAGCTGAAGGCGCTCTATGCCAAAGCCTGTGATAATAACCGCCAGCGCAAAGCCGAGGCTCATGCCAAGGCCGTAACCGACGGTGCTCACAAAGTCCATTCTGCCGACGGAGGGCACAAGCAGGCTGCCCAGAACGGCGCAGTTAAACGCCGCCGCGCCAAGGTTAAATTCCGCGTTTACAAAGGTTTCGGGCATAACGTGTTTTATAAAGAAATATACGCCGGTATATACCACCGCGATGCACAAAATATACATCATCGGAACAAGTATATACGAGTGCTCGCTCTGCTCCGCAAGCCCGCGCAGGGGATAGCCGATGGCGCCGGAAAGGGTGGTTATCACCGTGAGCAGCACCGTGCAGCGGAAAAGCTCGTTCGGCTTTTTGATGAGGTACAGCAGCCAGCTTGTTCCCAAAGCGCGGGTGAAAATGATGTTTTCAATGAACAGCGCCGTAAGCATCATTGCAAAAAACTGTGCAATATAGGTCATGCTTCATCCTCCTTCACATTGCCGAAGTGGGCATATTCCGGCTTATTGCGAAGAATGCGCACCGCACTGACCCCCGCCGCCATAAACCCGAGGAGAATGAATCCCCAGAAGGGCAGACGGATTGCCGGGAAGGAGTTGCCCGCGATTTTCGCGCCCCAAAGGGTGCCGTAGCCAAAAAATTCGCGTCCCGCTCCGAGGACTATCGCCACAAGCCCGAATCCGAGGGAAAGAGCGATTCCGTCAAGCAGCG
>JAUMVS010000269.1 GCA_030530045.1 Phoenicibacter congonensis | reverse complement strand
GGAGTTAGGAGTTAGGAGTTTTTTCTTACCTTTGCATCAAAATCAACATAAAACAAAGAATATGAGAACGAAATTCTTATTGTTCCTCGCCATTTTCACGATGGCACTCGGCATGCACGCCAAGAAGTATCCACAAATCAAGTTTGAGAAGACAACAATAGATTTTGGTACTTTCTCGATGGATGAACCCGTGCAGAAATGCACTTTTAAGTTTACGAATGTTGGCGAAGCCAAACTTGTCATTACTGCTGTTCATGCTTCATGCGGTTGCACAGTGGCTGACTATCCCAAAGACTTCATTGCACCAGGTGCCAGTGGCGAAATCACTGTCACTTACGATGGTTCCAATAAGATGCCTGGGCGGTTCAAGAAAAACATTCAAGTTTTCTCTAACTGTAAAGAGGACATGGCACGCATCTTTATACAAGGAGACATGACTGATGTGCCTGTCAGCAAGAAAACGAAGAAACAGCAATAAGCATACGACTAAAAACAAAACAAGGGCGGGATTTCCGAAGATTTTCGGGATTTCCGCCCTTGTTTGTTCATAGGGATGGAGATGGCCGTCACCAGTGCATCAATTTCCTTAAATAGGGAGTGAGTTCGTTTGCCATCTTTTCGTGCTGACGCATAGAGGGATGCCAGTCGGCTCCATAACCAAGAGAACCGTCGTGGGGAGTGAAGTCGAAGCGATAGACTTCTGCGTCTCCTTGTTGGTGGGCATATTCGGTGGTGGTATCCATCGCCTGTTGGGCGGCATGGAGTTGATCACCGGACATCATACAACCGCAGAGGAGCACAATCTTGGCTTTGGGGTAGTGGGAACGGACTTGTTGGTAGAGGTTCTTGAAACCATTGAGCAACAGAAGGGAATCGGCTCCCTGGGTGGAGGTGTCGTTGGTGCCAAGATTGATGCACACCAAATCTGGAGTGTATCGTGAGAAGTCCCACTTGTACTTGTCATTATATAACAAAGTATTGGGATATTCTGTATTCATGTTCACTTTGTCGCCAGTTCTGGGGCCGTTGTAACTGCGATACACGCCGATGCCGCTACGTGCCACTACGAGGGCTTGTGCATTGAGATTGCGGGCTGTACGGGCGGCATAGGTGTGGTAGAAGTTGGCAGTTTTTTCCTCGTAGTGTTCAGCCTCCGAGTTGGCTTCGATGCCGTAACCGCAAGTGATGGAGTTGCCTATGAACTCAATCTTTCGTGTGGGCACGTTGGTGGCAGGAACGAGTGTCTTGCCTTTATCGACGAAGAATCCATGAAATTCGGGAAGGGTCTCATAGCCTTCACCAATATAAGTGACAATGACTTGATGGGTGCCATCTGTCAATCCGTGTGCAAGTTTCACAATGGTATTGTTGAGAAAGGACACTTTGGTGGGTGCGCCTCCGTCGATCTCCGCCATGAAGTATCCGCTCCCCATTTTGCACATCATGTCGAGCGAAGTGCCCGTGAATCCCGTGCGTATCTGCACCCCCGGATAGGTGAACACGATGCCGGTAGGGTCAGAGTTTTCTATGCGCCCAATGTATTGGATGTTGGGATCGTCGGGATGGAATAGCGCCATGTCGGTGTTCTTTCCTTGCTGGTTTTGAGAATGGACGCATTGAATGCTGAGAAACAGGAATAGGGCAAAAAATGGTATGATGACTGTTTGTTTCATGACAGTTATTTTTTGTTCTTCTTGATTCGGATGATGGAGAAGGAGTTGGCTGGAAGTTTTACATTGAATGTGTTGCCAACGGTGATTGTCTGAGTTTCGTTGGTCTTCCAATTGCGCTCATTCTTTGGATTGCTGTCACCTGCCATCACGGTGAAGTCTGCAGCCGTGTTATAGCCATTTAGTGTGCCTTCTTCCAGATTGATGTTAAGGTCAGTCTCAATCGGTAGGAGGCTGACCACCTTGATGATAAGGTCGCCCGTGCGGCTGTCGATGACCACAGACTTGTCGATATAGTCCGTCAATCGGCCGCTTGGGAAGTTCAGCTTTCCTACTAAGGGGTCATATGAGGCTTGAAGTTCTGAATAGACGTAATTTTCTCCGGAATTCTTTCCATATGCAC
>JAUMVS010000268.1:1389-2079 GCA_030530045.1 Phoenicibacter congonensis | reverse complement strand
GTATGCTCAGAACGTGCGCATGGGATGCCGGCGTATCACTTTCCTCGGCTTGAGAGAGAGAGAGAAAGGGCCGTCTCAGTGCTGCATCCCGCACCCCCTGCGCCGCTTCTCTCAACTCTTTCTCATCAGTCATGAAATTACACCTCCCCACTCGCCTTCGGTCGGCCTTGCTCGCTTGCATGGCCCTCTTCTCCCCTATTGTGTCCTCTGTTTCCGGTGTTGCCCTTACCGCAGGTGTCGCCGCTTTTGCCCTTTGTCAGGCAGATGCCTCGACCCTTACATCGGAGACGACAATCGTGGATGGCGTAACCTACTCCGGTTATGTTATTGAGTACACAGGCAAAGCTACCGGGCAACTTCATAATGCTCAGTTTGCAAGTTCAGCGACTTCTTCTGCGGGGAACGTCTTGACAATTACCTCTAACGGCTCGGCAAATGCCTCGGTCTCTAGCTACAAAGATGGGGACATAGTGTGTGGCAGTCAGAATCTTTTCTTACTTTTCGCCAAAACTGACACTGCTGGGTACACACACGGGCACACTCTCAAGCTGAATTCAGGCGCGACAAATAATGCCGACATTACTCTCAAATGCTCGTTCGGTCCGATTACACTCGGAGGTCTGATTACCACGACCGCGGGCAGCACTAACAGCTACACAATTGAGTCAGTCAATGGAGCTGGGACCGCTG
>JAUMVS010000268.1:0-1379 GCA_030530045.1 Phoenicibacter congonensis | reverse complement strand
CGGCTAGAGATTTCATTCTGGTTGCCGGTTCTTGTGGCTTTAACATGGACATTGGAGTAAATACCACATTAAAAAGCAATGGCGGAAAAATGGAGGTTCAGAGCGGTGGAACATGGAAGATAGCCTCGGGTAAATCCTTAATGCTGAATTCCGGCACCGGTAACCTGAGCTTTGCCGAAGGTCAGACGGTTAAGATTGTCGGCGGTGGCTCTCTTGCTCTCAACGGTGGTCGTATCATCAATTCCGGCTCTATCAATAACGAAGACAGTGGCGTGATTTCTTTCAGTGATGGCGATATCTATAACACCGGAACGGGTTCGTTTTCCTTCGGCGGAAGATCCTTGGAGTTGGGAAGTGCTATATTTAATGAGGGAACAGTAACCTTCGGTGAGAATACCACACTTATCGTTTCTGCAGGTGCTTCGATACAGGATTTCTGCGGCTATAAAGACAAAGGAGTAGTTTCTGCCAATGGATACATCGATGCGGAAAAAGCATGGCTTGTTCTCAACTTGGACAATGGAGCTTCCATTACGGGGGGAAAGGGTATTACGATGGTAACCATAGGTGGAACCGACTACAACATTACCCAAAACGATGAGGGATGGTCGATCGAGGCTACGTTGACCGCCGATCCCGGCGTGTATTATGTCAACTACGGAGTTGTCCTGTACGACGGTTCTCCTGCTACAGGGGACGGCGGTATTGCTGACGCGACTAAATTACAACTCAACGGTGGCACACTCCGAATGACCTCCTCCTTAACGGAGCAGGTGTCGCAGGGAATAGGAGTAAGCAAAAATTCCACCATTCAACTGGACGGCACCAATGTTGCACTGAATAAATCGAGTGTGACGGTTGATACAGGCAAGACGCTGACCTTAACAGGAAACGGAAATTATGTGATTGATCTACCCTTTACAGATGACTACAACACCTTGGCAAATACTCCATCGCTTGGAGCTACCTTAGATGCCGATTGGACCGGTACAGTCACTCTGAAAGGCGGAGCATTTAAGGGGCAAAGCGTGGATGATTTTGCCAAGAGCATAACGAACAGTGATGGCTCCCAATCATGGTCTACTGTGGAATTCCGTGGTCTGCAAGGTTACATGGTGAATACGACGATAAACGCTAATGTCAAACTTACTAATTTTGTGGATGGTAGCACTGTTGTTGAAGGCATCAAATTCACCAATGGGAACAGTAATGCCATAATTACATTTGCCGGCAATGTGAGCGGTACAGGTGATGTCAGGAGAGTTGCTTCAGCATGTAATGATCAAAACTATATAGTTCAGGGAGATGTTAGTCAATGGACTGGATCCTTTATCAATGATTGCATCAAAAAAACATCCAAGCTCACCTTCTCCGGAAAG
>JAUMVS010000033.1 GCA_030530045.1 Phoenicibacter congonensis | reverse complement strand
AAGTTGTCGGCAACGCTTTTCTTCATTCGATGGTTCGCACAATCGTCGGAACACTAGTGAACGTTGGGCGTGGAAAGCGCGAACCATCCTGGGTCGGCGAAGTTCTTGAAGCAAAAGATCGCCGCGCCGCTGGCGAAAACGCTCCAGCTCAAGGCCTAATTTTCTGGGACGTCCGCTACTAATTCAATTTATCTCCGTCACTTTTTTAAGCTACCTCGCGGCCGAACAGCTCATTAAGCTTGTAACGCAAGCTGACATCGGATGCGTTGATGAGGACTGGGAGGTAGGTTTCAAGCTTTTTGCCGGAGTTTGTGCTGACAAGAATCTTGAAGCGATCAACTCCTGGGAAGTCCTTGATGATGCGAATGAGCGAATCACAGGTCGTGCGCGTAAATTCACGCTCGGTGAGCGAAATCGAAACCATCGGCTCGGGCTTCTTCCCAATTTGCGGCTCTTCGTTTTCCTGGAATTCAATCTCGGAAATCTCGTTAGCCATAATCTGGTCACCGCGATCACCTTTGTCAAATTTGCCGACAATTTTTACAATTGCGTCCTCATGCAGGGCGTCATGATAATCGTCCACACTGAAGCAAACGCAGGCTACGCTGCCAGTCGTGTCCTCGAGCGAAAAGTTCGCCATGCGCTTTTCCTTGTTGTCGCGCTTTGAACGATAGGTGCGAATTGAGAGTTCCTGCACCATGCCAACAAAAACGCCCTTCTTAATTTCTTTCGAGCGCTCATTCAAACCTGCCATGGTGTACGGCGTGATTTTCGAGATCTCTTCCTCGTGCTTTACCAAAGGATGATTCGAAACATACATTCCCATGACTTCTTTTTCAAAGCTGTTGCGAATTTTGTCAGGCCATTCAATGCCGTCAGGCTCAGGAATTGCCACGCTCTCGTCGTCCTCGAGAACTTCTGTCTCGAAAATTGAGGTTTGACCAGAGGCTTTCTTGCGCTGAGCTTTCGACTCGTCGTCGAGCAAAGTCGTGTTGTAAATGAGCTCGTTTAGCTGTTTGCGAGTGTAGCCGGTAGAGTCGAACGCACCACCTTTGATGAGCGCCTCGATTGACTTTTTGTTCCAAAGCCCAGCGTCAACACGGCGAAGCAGGTCGTGCAGCGAAGTGTAGGGGCCGTTGACTTTGCGCTCGGCAATGATTGCGTCGGCCACAGCTTTTCCGACACCTTTTACACCCATGAGACCGAAGCGAACGCCGCCTTCTACCGCGGTAAACTCAACATTTGAAGAGTTGATGTCAGGCGGCATGACAGGAATTCCGCTGTGGTTGCACGATGAAACATATTTAATCAGGTCGTCGGTTTTGCCCATGTAGCTCGACAAAACAGCGGCCATGTAATCGAAAGGATAATGCACCTTCAGGTAGGCAGTTCTCATAACAAGAACAGCGTAGGCCGCACTGTGCGATTTATTAAACGCATACTTAGCGAACTTCTCGGCGTCGTTCCAAATTTGCTTTGCAATCTCGAGCGAGAAGCCATTTTCAACCGCGCCCTCGTTCCAGTCGTTTTGCAGCTCCTTCATTACGTCGATGTTTTTCTTGCCCATCGCCTTACGCAATTTATCAGCTTTACCTGCGGAAAAGCCGCTCATGCGCATGGAAATCTGCATGATTTGTTCCTGGTAAACGATTGTGCCGTAGGTCTCTTCGAGAATTGGGCGCAGACGCTCGTCGTAGTAATGCGCCGGAACTTTGCCGCACGCGACGTTAACGTAGTCGTCAACCATGCCCGACTCAAGTGGGCCTGGACGGTTTAGCGCGATGGACGCGACGATGTTTGCGAAGGTGCGTGGCGGGAAGCGGTGGAAAAGGCTGACGTAAAGGGCGCTTTCTACCTGGAAAAGTCCATCCATGTTGCCAGTTCTCAAAAATTCAAACGCTGCTTCGTCATTAATCGGAATTTCCTCTGGGGCAATGTGTACGCCGTAGCGGTTGTAGATGCTGTTGCAAGCACGAGACAAAACGCCCAGGGTGCGCAGGCCCAAGAAGTCCATCTTCAGAAGGCCTAGCTCAGGGGTGTAATGGCCGTCATACTGCGTGATGATTGCACCCTTTTTCGTGTCGCGCTTCATCGGCACGTGGTCACTCATTGGGTCACGGCAAATAATGGTCGCACACGCGTGAACGCCTTCGTTTCGAATGAGTCCCTCGATGGATTTAGCAGCGTCAATCGTTTCTTTTACCGATTGGTCGGTTTTGTAAAGTTCCTGCAGTTCAGAGCTTGATTCCACAGCTTCTTCAAGACAAGATGCCCTGTCGTCAATGAGTTTTGAGATTTGGTCGCCTGTTGCATAGGGGTAACCAAGAACGCGAGCCGCGTCGCGAACCGCGTTTTTCGCCGCAATTCTGCCGTAGGTAATAACGCCTGAAACGTGATCTTCGCCGTAGAAATCCTTGATGTGCTCGATGACCTCGCCGCGTCGCTCATCGTCAAAGTCGACGTCGATATCAGGCATCTCCACACGTTCTGGGCTCAAGAAACGTTCGAACAGAAGACCGTTCTCAAGCGGGTCAAGGTCGGTAATTCCCATCGCGTAGGAAACGAGCGAGCCCGCCGCACTACCACGGCCAGGACCAACCACAATTCCGTGGTCACGCGCCCACGTGATGTATTCCTGAACAATCAAAAAGTAGGCAGGGAAGCCCTGCTGAATAATGATGCCCGCTTCATATTCGTAGCGGTCCATGACCTCTTGCGGCACATTCTCGCCGTAGCGACGCACCAAGCCCACCTCGATTTGGTGGCGGAAATAGCTCACCGTGTCGTAGCCTTCAGGCACAGGGAAAATTGGCAGAATGCTGTCACGTGCGATTTCGACGTTGCACTTCTCGGCAACCTCAATCGTGTTATCGCACGCTTCCTCAAAACCAGCCAGCGCCTCGCGCATTTCTTCCTCAGTTTTCATGTAGGACTCGTGCGAATAAATCATGCGGTTAGTGTCGCTAACTTGCCTGTTTTGGCCGATGCAACGAATGATGTCCTGCGCACGCGCATCTTCGCGCAGAAGGAAGTGAAAGTCGTTCGTGGCAATCGTCTTGAAGCCGCACTCGCGAGCCACAGCACAAAGCTGCTCGTTTAGCCAGCGCTGTGTGCGCCCGTTGTTTGTTGTGTAACCAGCATCTTGCAGTTCAATGTAGAAATCTCCAGGCTCAAAATAGCTAGCAAGTTTTCTTGCCCATTCGCAAGCTCCTGGAAAATCACCATTGTCGAGACAATGCGGAATAATGCCCGCCATGCAGGCAGAAGAACAAATTAAACCCTTCGAATAGCGGCGCAGCATTTCCTGCGTGCACAGCGGTTTCATGTAGAAGTTATCGACGTGCGACTCACTAACGAGCTTCATGAGATTGTGGTATCCCTCGGTCGTTTTCGCGAGCAAAATCAAGTGGTAGCGCTTTTGCGAACGCGAGCGCTTGACCTCGTCTTCTGCCACCATGTAAACTTCGCAGCCATAAATTGGCTTCACTTTTTTGCCAGTCGATTTCTCAACCGCAGCGCAAGCATCGCAAAGCTCAATGCATCCACCCATGACACCGTGGTCAGTGAGCGCAATCGCAGGCATGCCTAAGTCGGCAGCGCGTTTTACCATGTCTTTTACATGCGTAATTCCGTCGTGTAATGAATATTCAGAGTGGTTATGAAGATGAACAAACGCCATTTCTCCCTCCAAAGTGACAGTTCAATTTGCCAAAAATAAAAGTCAAAATAAACAACAAATAGCTTTCATGAAGACAGCCGGTTTTATGCAAATAAAGCCTCATAAAAACTAAATCGCAGCGAGCTTGTGTGCTGCATTTAAAGAGAAGAAACGCCCGCTTAAACAATCAATTTGCGCAATGCGCAAACAAAAATTTCCAATTGCTAATTTAAAGAATAACGTAAATTAGCCGCTCTAAAATAATGAGAACAAGAACCGCGACCATCGGCGAAAAATCGATTGCGCCAGCCGTTGGAATCACCTTCTTGAAAATGTTGAGGTAGGGGTCGCAGACCTTGCCCAAAATGACGTAGAGGTCATAAACCCAGCCGCTCATCTGCGGAATCCAGCTCATGAGCACGTAAATGAAAATTACAAGTATGTAGAGTTCAACAATCCTTGATAAAAGAAATGTGAGCATGAGTTAAATCAAGCCGTCCCTTCTAATTCGTTCGAGCTCTGACTCTCTGATTGGTTCGGCAACCGTGATTGAATAAATGTCTCTTTCGATAACATCGACTTTGCCGTCAAGCGCAGAAGTTGCGCCGAACGAAAAGTCGAGGAAGCGCGTGGCTAAGCTTTTTTCAACGCCGCGAAGGTCGATGACCACGACGTCTTTCTTCTTGAGCGACTTGGTGACGACTTCAGCCTCTTCGTAGTTGTCAGGCTTGATGACTGCAACTTGTCGAGAACGAGCAGCTTCTGGACGGAAAGAATATCCATCGCCTGTCAGCGCATCAGAAGTCGAAGTTGCAGCATAGGAATAACGAGACGCAGCAGCGCCTGAGCCTTCCGCATGAATTGGTGTCATTGGTTGAGTCATTTGTGAAGCCTCGTCGTTAGTTGGAACTGTCGACGAAAACAGCGAGTCGAGCCCCGATGAGCGATGCGATGCTGAATGCGCTGGACGCATTGAGTCTTGCTCGTAGGGCGTCACACGACGAGAAACTGGCGTTACGCTTTCGTTTCTGGCGTCGTAATAATCGTCTTCCGCATAATCGTCTTCGTAGTCTTCTTCATCTTCAAAATCGACGTCTTCCTGCTGTTTTCCCGATAATTTGGATTTAGCATTCTCGTAAAAATCTCTCAACGCCATTGATTTTGCCTCGCTTACAGATAGTCAGAAAAGTTTATAAAAATTCTAGCATGAACGCCCGCGCTAGAAGAGTTTCGGGTCAAAAATAGCCCTGCCTACTCTAATGAATGTAGAGCCGTTTTTGATTCCGTCGGGCCAGTCGTTTGTCATTCCTGCGGAAAGCTCGCGGAAGTTTTCTCCTGCGTGGCTTTTCGTTGCCTCGAGCAGGTCGTGAGCGCGTTTGAACACCTCGTCGGCGGAAGGCAGGTCGGCATGTGCTTCATCTTCAATTGGAGCCATCGTCATGAGACCGCAAACTTCTACGTTTGAAAGTTCTTTCATCTCTTCAAGAAATGCAGGCAGTTCCTCTTTGGAAACGCCCGACTTAGATTCCTCTCCCGAGACGTTTACTTCGATCAAGACCTTTTGAACCTTGCCAATTTCGCCTGCTGTGCGGTCAATTTTTTTCGCGTGATCAATCTTCGAAAGCGAATGAATGAGCGCAGCATGCGGAACAATGTTTTTGATTTGGCGCGACTGAATGTTTCCAATGAAGTGCCAATTTGCATCAGGGAAAGCCTGCGCCTTGCGGCAGAGTTCTTCTGGACGATTCTCGCCAAAATCGATCGCACCCTGCGAAATCGCGACGGCAACCTCATCAAGACCAACTGTTTTAGACACAGCAATTAGCGTGACGTCCTCAGGCTTGCGCCCGAGTTCCGCGCATTTTTCGTCTTTTTCTTTTTTGATTTCTGCGAAATTAGTCAGCATTATTTGCACCTCTAAAAGCAATTGCGCCGTGGCGGCCGCATTTGCCGTCGGTTGCGCGGTATGAGTAAAACTGGTCGGTGTTGCACATCGTGCAAATCTCAAGGTCGCAAAAGCGGCTCTCGTCCAAACCAACTGCAAGCAGCTGTTTTTTGAGAGATTTGGCCATTGAAACCTGGAATTTTTCGCCGCTTGGTGAGACGACATCGTCCCCAAATGTGTCAGTGAAAATTTTAGCGACATCGTCCCCAACTTCAAAACAGCAGGAACGAATGTGTGCGCCGACATAGGCATTGATTTCTGCTGGGTCACAGCCAAATTTTTCCACCATCGTCGTGAATGCCTTGGCAGAAATTTTGTTGACGACGCCGCGCCAACCTGCGTGAACTACAGCAAAAACGCCGTTAGACGCTACAAGAATTACCGGTGAGCAGTCGGCAAAGCAAAGCAGCGGAGCCACTCCCTCACAATCACAAACGACAGCGTCGGCCTCTTCCCCGTCAGCGAATTCATCGGACGAAGTCGCGACCTGGACCACATCGCCATGCACCTGACGAGGGTTACAAATCGCTGGAATATTTTCTTCTGCATCGGCAGAACAGAGCGCTTCAAGCAGCAATTCTCTGTTTTTAAGGACGTCTTCGAGCTTGTCATCGACATGACTGCCAAGGTTTAGCGACTCAAATTCCGCGCCACTAACGCCGCCAAGTCTCCCTGGAAACGCGATGCGAACGCCCGTAACATCAAAAATGGAATCGTCGGTGTAGTAGACGATTCCATTTGCAACTTTCTTTTCAAGTTTTGGAAGTGCGAACATTATTACCTCAATTTAGTTGGCTACAAATTTGATTAGACCAACATTATAGGCTCTCGCACTGGGCCTGAGTTTTTCGTTTGTGTTACTTTGCCTCAGCTTTGTTATTTTTCAGTTTTGCGACAACTGCGTCGATGCCGCTGACTTTATTGAGGATAAATACGACGACCACGATGAGCAGTGCGCCGAATGCAAGCGAAAGCCAAGGGTTCGAGCTGAAGCCTGCGAGCAGGTAGCCCACCGCGCTGATTGCCATGACGAGCGTGGCGTATGGAATCTGCGTTGCGACGTGGCGCAGGTGGTTACATTGAGCGCCGGTCGATGACAAAATCGTGGTGTCGGAAATTGGCGAGATGTGGTCGCCATAAACTGCGCCTGCAAGCGTTGCGCCGACTGCTACGAGGAACTGAGGGTCCTCAGGTGCATAAACGCCAACTACAATTGGAATAATGAGCGCGATTGTTCCCCAGCTTGTGCCCATTGCAAAGCCGATTGCGGCGCTGACAATAAACAAAATCAAAGGCAAGAATTGCATCATTGAGCCAGCATTTGCAAGGCAAGATGCGACGAAATCACCAGTGCCAAGCAAATAGCGGCAGCATCCGCCGAGTGACCAAGCGAGAACAAGAATCATGATTGCGCCAACCATCGAGCGGCAACCTTCTGAGACACCCTGCATGTAGATGTCGATGTTCATGAGTTTACGTGGGAGGAACATGGCAGCAGCGACGATGAGTGCTACAAAAGCACCGATGCAAAGGCCGGTTGTTGGGCTCTCGCCGAGAGCCTCGTCGAAGCTAACACCGTCGAAAAAGCCACCGACATAAATCATGCCGATGATTGAGAAGGCAACAAGCACAAGGATTGGAATTACGAGGTCAAACACGCGACCTTTCTCAGAAATCTTGATGCCTTTGTATTCTTTGAGCTCGTCTTGAGCGGTCGCCTCAACTTCGTCGAGCTCAGCAACATAGGTTGGAAGGTCAGGGTTTTCGCGGTCGATTTCCTCGCGAGTCATGCCGATGCCAACCGAAGCGCTTTCCAAAACAGTTCCCTCTTCAGGAATGTCGATGTCTTTCAGAAGACCCTGCGAATGAGCCTCGGCTTTAGCCATTGGACCAAACTCGAATTTTGAAATGCACATGAACAACACGAAGAAAATTGTGAGCAGTGCGTAGAAGTTATAGGGGATTGACGCTACAAAATTGTTGAAGCCGTTGTCGCCAAGGTAGCCAGCAACTGCAACCGCCCAGGAAGAAACTGGCGCGATGATACAAATTGGAGCTGCCATTGAGTCGATGATCCACGAGAGCTTCTCGCGTGAAATGTTGAAACGGTCGGTGACAGGACGCATGACCGCACCAACTGTGAGGCAGTTAAAGTAGTCGTCGACGAAGATGAAAATGCCGAGCAGCGTTGTGAGAATAAGCGCCATGCGCGGGCTTTTTACATGTTTTGTTACCCATTCTGCATAGGCACGAGAACCGCCAGCAATTGCTATGACGACCGTGAGAGCACCCAGCAAACACATGAATAATATGAGGCCGCCGTTGCCGCCGATTTGTTCCATCATCATTTGCGGAACCATGACGACTGAGTCGATGAGCTGCTGAACGCCTGCTCCGTTGAGTGTAAATTGATAGATTAGCATTCCTGAAAAAACGCCAATCGTGAGCGAAGAATAAACTTCTTTTGTGATGAGCGCCAGGCCAAGCGCCAAAATTGGCGGAAGCAGCGACCATGCGCCCGTTGAAATGAGTTCAAAACCTTCCATCTGCGTCTCCTAACTTTAGATGTCGCGATAATAATACCAAACGGCAGCAGGCAGAAATTGCCACCCGCGAACACGCTCGGTAATTGCGAGGAAAATGGCGCGCGGGAAACTTGGTTGAAACATTCGCAGCACTCATCGTCCCCGTTGTGCAAAGAAATATAAATCGAAATGTTTCTGGTTAAAAAAGCGTGAGCGAAAACGAAACTGGGCTAGCAGATTTGCGCGAAAAAGAATTTCGCTAGCCTTTGTGCTGCGGAATTCTTTTGCAGGGCAAAGATGCAGTCCAGGTTCGTTTGCAGCGCCGAGGCTCCCGCTTCTCGTTAGAGAAGCGGAACGAAAAACACTCATCGTCCCCGTTGTGCAAATGTGCTGGGTTCGCTGGCAGCGGGAAATGGCGCAGGCGGTATAATGGCTAAAACTGAGTACAGGGGGACTTGCGATGCTGACTTTAATCGCAACAAGCAATTCAAAACCAGGTGCGCTGGACAAATGCGCGATGCTGATTGCATATCTGAACGCCCAGGGCGTGAAAACGCAAACCGTGAACGTCGACACGCTGATTTGGGAAAATCCATACTCTAAAGAAAACGTGCCAGAGTGCGTAAAGAACGACGAGGTCGACCTCGTGATTACGCTCGGTGGCGACGGAACGATTCTGCGCACAGCGCGAATTTTGGAAGGGAAAAGTGTTCCGATTCTTGGCATCAACCTGGGGAAACTTGGGTTCCTTGCTAACGACATCAACGACGATTTGATTGAGCTCACGTCAATGGCGCTCGCGGGCGAACTCATCGAGGAAAAGCGCACGAACATTTTGTGCGACATCATTTGTAAAGGCGAGCACGACTGGGTTTTGGAGGGCGGAGAAAAGCCTCGCCCTTCCCTTTTCGCCCTTAACGAAGTCGCGATTACGCGCGGCGAAGCGGGCATTATGCTCGAAATTCTGCTCGACATTTCGGGCGCGGCAGTCGGAAAATTCAAAGGCGACGGAATGATTGTGTCGAGCGCGACTGGGTCGACCGCCTACTGCCTCGCGGCCGGCGGCCCAATTGTGGCGCCGTCGTTCCACGGCTTGATTGTTCAGCCGCTTGCCAGCCACACAATTTCCGCACGCACAATTCTCACGAACGAAAACGATGTGGTGCAGGTAACAATTGCCAACGAGCCGGGCGACACAGTCAAACGAATTCCTTCGGTCTACGCCGACGGCATGGATGCGAACCTGCCCGAGGAAGCGGCTGTCGTCTACGTTCGTCGCGGCAGCGTTCCTACCACCCTTCTTTATAAAGAAGCAAATTCCACAATCAAAAAAGCTACTCAAACGTTCTTCCGCGGCCTTTAAAATAACCCTCTACCTGGCAGAAGTGCCCCGCGCACAATGGGGACAGTGGTTGGTTAGCTGGTGCTTTCCTGGGCGCGGGGGTGGGCGCTGAGGTATTCCTCACGGATGTGCGACGTGTCGACGTGCGTGTAGATTTGCGTCGTTTGGATTGATGCATGGCCGAGCATTTCTTGAATCATGCGCAGGTCGGCGCCGCCTTCGAGCATATGCGTCGCGCACGAGTGCCGCAGGGTGTGCGGGTGCAAATCTTTCTTCCCAATCACTTCCCCTGCCGACTTCACAATCAAAAACACAAGCTGGCGCGACAAACGACCACCACGCGTATTCAAAAACATAGCTCGCGCGGCGTCGTCGTTAATTCTTCTGGACCTAGTCGACAGGCCCGGACGCGCATCCTCTAAATATCTATCAAGCGCAAGCACGGCAGTTCCAGAAATTGGAACGACGCGCTCTTTTCCGCCCTTTCCGAAAACTCGCAGGAACCCTTCCGACGGAAAATAATCTTCAACATTCAGTTCGGTCAGCTCAGAAACACGAAGTCCGCAACCATAAAGGACTTCCAAAATTGCAATGTCGCGATCGATGAAAGGGCTTCGCCACTTGCCCGTTGATTGATCAAAGAAGTCATCATTGTAATGCTGCACAGTCGCATAATCATCAATCAGCTTACACGCTTGTTCGATGCTCAGGCAGTCGGGCAGCTTCTGCTCAACTTTTGGAAGCTTCTCGCGCTGCGCAGGATTTGTCGTGGAATAGCCCGCGTAAACCGCAAATTTATGCATCGACTTAACTGCCGCTATGCGACGTTTAACCGTTGATGCTGCATAATTTTTATCGCACGTTTGCAGGTGCTTTTTGTAATCCTGGATCGTCTTGGTCTCAATTTTGCGAATGTCGGTGATGCCATTTTTCGCAAGCCAATCGCAATATTCCTTCAGGTCGCGCGTGTAATTTTCAATAGTTGAAGAAGAAGCACCCCGTTCAAAACGAAGTGCTTCGATAAATTCATCGCAAATTGTTTTTACGTCAAACAAACTTGAATTAGACCTTTCGACCTGCGTTTGTTGCGCGGCTTAGTTGAATTTTTGCTCGATCGCGGCGCCGACGAAACCTCTGAACAGAGGGTGAGTTTTCCATGGGCGGCTCTTGAACTCAGGGTGACCCTGGCTTGCAACGTACCATGGATGCTCTGGAATTTCCACCATCTCGACCAGGCGATCGTCTGGGGAAAGTCCGCTGATGACAAGACCAGCGTCGGTCAGCGCGTCGCGGAATGCGTTGTTAACTTCGTAGCGATGACGATGACGCTCATAAATGAGCTCCTCGCCATAAATTTCTGCCGCACGAGAACCAGGCTTAACCTTGCAAGGATAGGCTCCAAGGCGCATCGTGCCGCCTTTGTTCTCAACATCTTCCTGCTCAGGCATGAGGTCGATGACTGGATATTGCGCTTCCTCGTCGAACTCGGTCGAAGTTGCGCCCTCAAGACCTGCCACGTGACGAGCATACTCAACAACAGCTGCCTGCAAACCGAGGCAAATGCCCAGGAATGGAACTTTGTGCTCGCGAGCATATTTCGCAGCGAGAATCTTTCCTTCGAAAGCACGAACACCAAAGCCGCCAGGAACAAGAATTCCGTCGAACTTCGACAAAACCTCGTCGACATTACCCTCGTTTAGCTCCTCACCGTTTACAAGGTGAGAATTTACGGTCTTACCGTGGAAAACGCCAGCGTGCGTGAGTGCCTCGATGACTGAAAGATAGGCATCGTGAAGGTCGGTGTATTTGCCGACAATGGCAATGTCAACCTCGCCGTCGCAATTCTCAACGTCGCTCAAGAACTTGTTCAGGTTCGTGAGGTCAGCCTCGCCCTTCTCAAGACCAAGCTTCTCAAGAACCGCAGTGTCAAAGCCCTGCTCGTGAAGTGCCAGCGGAACGTCGTAGATTGAAGGCGCGTCCAGGCAGTTCACAACGTGGTCGAGCGGAACGTCACAGAAAAGCGCAATTTTCTCGCGGAGCTGCTGGTTCACATCGTGGTCGGAACGACAAACGATAAAGTCAGGCTGAACACCAAGGCTGCGGAGCTCTTTTACAGAGTGCTGGCAAGGCTTGGTCTTAACCTCGTGAGCTGCTGGAATATATGGCACAAGTGCGCAGTGAACGAACACTACATCTTGTGGGTTGTGTTGCTTTTTGAACTGACGAACAGCCTCGATGAAAGGTGTCGACTCAATGTCGCCAACCGTGCCGCCAATTTCAGAAATGACGATGTCGGCGTTTGACTGCTCGGCGATGCGCGTGAGGCGCTCTTTAATTGCATCAGTTACATGAGGAATAACCTGTACTGTTCCGCCAAGAAAATCGCCGCGGCGCTCACGAGAAATGAGCGTTTGGTAAATTGAACCCTGTGTGAAGTTCGACTCACGCGACAGGTTCTCATCGATGAAGCGCTCGTAGTGGCCGAGGTCGAGGTCGCCCTCATGGCCGTCTTCCGTAACAAAAACTTCGCCGTGCTGGAAAGGGCTCATCGTGCCTGGATCCACGTTCAAATAGGGGTCCATTTTCTGCATCGTAACCTTGTAACCGCGCGCCTTCAGCAGGTGCCCGAGCGATGCAGCAGTAATGCCTTTTCCCAGGCTGGACACAACGCCGCCCGTAACAAAAATGTGTTTCGTCATAGATTTTTCCTCAAAACTAAACTAAGAATTCGATGGATTTATTGTAGCAAACAGCCGTTGTATAATTTTTATTTATGGAGGAAATATGAACGGTGAGTTACAGAGATTTTCAGTCGCGATGCCACAAGATTTGTGCGTGAAGCTCGACCTGCTCGTGGCGCGGCGCGGCGACGGCACGAACCGCTCGGAGGTCATTCGCGACCTGGTGCGCCACGCGATTCAAGAGCAAGAAATCTCGGTCCCCGACACGCAGGTCATGGGCACGCTCACGATTTCCTACAACCACCATTCGAACGACCTGAACGAACGCCTGCACGACATCCAGCACGATTTTTGCCCGAACATCATCTCGACGACGCACGTGCACGTCGACCCGCACACTTGCCTCGAAGTCATCATTCTGCGCGGGGAAAACGAGGTCGTGCGCCTCATTTCCGACAAAATCATGGGCACGAAAGGCGTCGAAAACGGCCAGCTCGTCCTCACTGCGATCAACGATTCGGAAGATGCGCATGAACACTCGCATCATCACGATGAGGAATAACCCGCTTATTCACCTTTAAATTCAATAGAAAACGTCCTCTGCAGTGGTGTTTAGCTGCACTGCACAATGGACTGCGCCCCAAAACTTGCACAAATAAATTACGGTGGATTACAC
>JAUMVS010000267.1:453-2090 GCA_030530045.1 Phoenicibacter congonensis | reverse complement strand
AGAAGACTTCTCCGGGACAACCGTTTTCCGGAGGGAACGAGCGCCGAGGATATTCCGTTTACCACCAGGGCGCTGTGCCTTTCGAAAAAGGTGCTCTGCGTTCAGGAGGTCCTGTACGATTACGTGGTCAATCGCAGAGAGAGCATCATGAATACCGGAAGGGCGGAGCGCACACTGACCCAGGAAATCCCTGCATGGAGAACGCATCTCGAGCTCCTGAAGGAAAGCGGCCTTTCGGATCTTGCCGAGGAGTCGGAGTACTGGTTTTATCGCAGAATGCTCTCCTATGAAGAAGAGTACAGGCGCTGCAGTGAAACTGCGAAGGAAGCAAAGGAGCTTCAGGAGCGGATTCTGAAGCACAGAGATCGGATTCTCGAGCTGGCGGAGGAGCATTCCTTCGGCAGGCGGGGGGACCGTGAGAGATTAGAGCTCTACGTGAATTCTCCTGAGCAGTATTTCCTGCTTTCGGATTTATATGAGAAGACGGTTGTGAACTGGAAGAATCGTTCGGATAAAACGTGACGGGCTTATCAGGAAAACGAAAAGACATGAACAAATGGTTGGATAACATCTGTGCAGGCCTGTTTTACCTCGGCCTTGCCGCTGAGATTCTGCTTGTGATCTGGGATAAGAGCAGCTGGACAGATCCGTACATGGGACAGATCTGCAGAATGACCTTTCTGCTCTTTGCGGTCTGCTGTGCCTGCAGTGTAAGAAAGAGCACAATGGCAGAAGACATTGTGTTTGCAATCGGCGTCCTGATCGGAGCCCTGTCCTGGCGCTTCGGCGGACGGAATGATCTGCTTCGGATCGTGATATTCCTGCGTGCGGCAGGGACGGTTTCGGTTCCGAGAGCGATGAAGGTGACCTTTGTTTCCAGTGTGCTGGGCTGTCTTGGGCTGGTGGGACTTGCGTTTGCAGGCATCCAGGGACATCTGTATCAGACCTATGATTACGGACATGGAGTGGAGACCAGATGGGATCTGGGACTTGGACATCCGAATTCGCTGCACTGCATGGCGGCCATGCTCCTGATCTTCGGGCTGTACCTGTTTGAGAAGAGGATGAAGCTGTACCTGTATGTGCTTCTCGGTGTCGGGAATGTTCTTCTGTACGGCCTGACGCGCAGCAATACGGCCTTTGCCATCTCCATGCTGGCGCTCATGCTCTCCTTGCTTCTTCATTATGGGAAGAAGCTGGCAGCAGGGAACGCCGTGTATTTTCTGGGTGAGCTTTTCCTGTTCGGAGGGCTGTTGTTTTCTGTTTTCTGCGGAATTTACCGGCCGTCCGGGCACTGGCTTCTGGAGAAACTGGATCATGTCCTGACCGGACGGATTTCCTCCCTGTGGACGACAACCTTTCACGAGGGAACCCTGTCTACCTGGAAGTGGTTCGGGCAGCGTCTGAATGTCTGTTATTTTGACCTTGGATGGCTGCGCGTGGTGTACTGGTACGGCGTCATTCCGGCACTTGTCATCATCGGCCTCACCTTTGCTCTTCTGGAGCATGCGAGAAAAACAAGAGACAAGGCAGCCTTTATGCTACTCCTTTGCTTTGGCCTGTATACGGTTTTCGAGGCGCATCTGGTGTCTGCCTATATCGGAAGAAATTACGCACTGTTTATTGCTGCCCTGTAT
>JAUMVS010000267.1:0-443 GCA_030530045.1 Phoenicibacter congonensis | reverse complement strand
AAGAACAGAGTCGTTCAGGTCTATGGCCTGTGGCTGATTGACATGATCTGCATATCTGTCTCCTATTGGATTGCGACCAACCTTCGCTTTGCAAGGAACAATGACTGGGGAAGCAAAACTCTGCACTATGCGGTGCTGATTGTTTTCCTGCTGTTCTGCACGGTGTATGGCTTCTTCAACGAGTGGAACCGGGATTTTCTCCGGCGGGGCGCCTTCCGCGAGCTGATGGCGATTCTGCAGTTCAACGGCGTGATGATTCTGGTATCGCTGGCATTTGTCTTTTTCGCACGCTGGAGCTGGATTCTCTCGCGGCAGGTCATCCTGAATTTCATCTGGATCAATCTGGTGGTCATGTATACCGCGCACATCCTGTTTAAGAAGTTCCTGCACCGGATCTACACAGATGACAAGCTCGTGACCAAGGTACTGGTGGTTGCACCGGC
>JAUMVS010000032.1:7431-12890 GCA_030530045.1 Phoenicibacter congonensis | reverse complement strand
CAGAAGAGAATAACGAGAAAACAGGCTGGACTCCGGCCGAAGATTCACAAGAAACGGCAAATGAGGCTGCAGTCGAAAACGTTGCGGAAGAAACCGCAACTCCTGAGGCTGATGAAACCGCAAGCGTAGTTTCTGAAACGCCAGAAAAGGCTGGTGACGCTGCAGTTTCTTCGGAAGGCTCGACAGCCGCAGCCGACTCAAGTGCTGAAGTCGCAGCAGAAACTTCTGAGGATGATTCCGAGGTTGCTTCTGAGGCAGCTTCCGAAGAGTCCAATTTTGAGGTTGCGCCTGCAGCTTCTAGTGAAACTGCTCAAGAGCAGGCGGAAGGTGAACAGGTTGCATACGCAGTTGACACTCCTGAAGTCGCTCCCTACATTCCAGACGTTGAGCCTGAAAATGTGACCTATGAAAAAGGTTGTCTGTCAGCTGCATGGGCCGACATCAAAGGCTCGAAGGGCTGGTTTCGCAAGATTTTGCTCATGGCTTTAATTGAGTTCATTCCAATTCTCAACTGGGTAAACAAAGGTTATGCGCTTCGTTGGTCTCGTGAACTTTCAATTGGAAGCCTTGGCGCAATGCCAAAGAAGATTTTTGGTGACAGGGTTTTTGTTACAGGCGCCATGAGCTGGCTCGTTCGCTTCGTTGTCAACATCGTCGTAATTTTCGTCGCGGTGTTCTTGGTCTTGGTACCAGTTGTTGGTTCTCTAGTTGCCATTGCATTTGGCATTTTTGTGGACATGATTTTCAACATTCTTTATGTGAGAATGGCAATTTTTGACGAGCTTGGCGAGGGTTTCCAAGTTGGTGCTGGATTTAGAGCGATGAAGAAAGAGCCAGGCAAGGCATTTCTCATCTCTTTTATGCCAGAGCTAGTTATAGTTATTGCAGGCATCGTCGTCTTTTTAATTATTTCGACGCTTTGCGTGTCTGTCACAGGCGCAATCGCAATTAATGCGCTGCAGCCCTACGTTGACCAAGCGGGCGGCACTATTCAGCAATTCGAATACATGCTGAGCAACAACACTGCTTTCGCTCAAAAAGTTGCGATGATTGTAGTTGGTCTGCTTGTTTCCTTAATCCCTTGGATTCTCGTTGGTTACTATCTCTGCGCAGTCGTTTTCGTGTTCTGCCAACTCTGGCAGGTTCGTGCAGCTGGACACTACGCTGTTCGCTATTGCTCAGAATGGCGCGACGAGCCAAAATTCCTCTATTGCATCAACAGAAGATAACCTGCAAGACACTCATTTTTATTAGTTAGCTTTGTAGTTTCCTTAAAGGTTTGAATTGAGCGAAAAAGCAAAAAATAGCACCGATAGATTAGGAACCGCCCCCATCGGGCGGTTGCTTTTTGAGTTCGCACTTCCATGCATTTTTGCGGAAGTCGTTTACTCATGTTATGCAATTGTCGACTCGGCAATTCTTGGTTGGTTCGTGGGCGATTATGGCCTAGCGGTCATCACGCTTTCAATTCCAGTTCAAAACATCATGATGGCGTTTGGCTTGCTCATCGGCATGGGCGGAAACGCACTTGCAGCAATTCAGCTGGGTAAAGGGCAAATCGACAAAGTTGAGCTCACGCTGGGCAACTCAACAATGCTCATGATTGTGTTCTCGATTGCTCTTTCAATCATCGGAATGATTTTCATCGACCCGCTTTTGGCCCTAATTGGAACCACTCCTGAACTTTGGGAACACACGAAGCAGTTCGTTTCGATTCTCATCGTTTTTGACATTTGCGTCACTGTTGGTTTTGGACTTTATAACTTCTTGAGAACTGCAGGCAAACCAAACTTGGCACTTGCATCTTCTGCTTTTAGCGTTGTGATGTGCATCATCTTTAACTTGCTATTCGTTGGTCTTCTTGGGTTTGGAATCGCTGGCAGTGCGCTAGCTACTGTGTGCGGCGAAGCAACAACTGCAATTCCTGTAATTTGGTACTTCACGCGTGCAAAAGGCGCGGCGTTTCACCTGCGTCTTAAATATTTAAAGCTCGACTTGCAGGACAGCTTGACAATTTTAAAGCTCGGCCTTGCATCTTTCGGAATGCAGGTTGGCTCCACCGTTGTTAACATCGTTTTCAATCACGTGATTGCAGCCTATGGCGCATCAATTGCAATTGGCGTCTCAGGTTGTCTTGCCGGCATCGGCGTTTCAAACAGAGTCGTTTGGATGATTTTGAGTGTGTTCATCGGCATCACGATGGGCATGCAGCCAATCGTTGGCTACAACATCGGCGCTCAAAATTGGTCGCGCGTGTTAAAGGCGCTAAAAATCAGCATTCTTTCAGGCATGACAATCGGTTTGATTGTCCTTGTGCTCATTCATCTATTCTCTGACCCGCTTCTTTATTTGTTCGGAATCGGTGGCGACCTCGAAGGCTTCGCAAAATGGGCACTAACCCTAAACATGATTTTCTGCCCGCTCGTAGCGTTTCAAATTATCGGCGGCAGTTACTTCCAATCAAGTGGTCAGCCGCTAAAAGCTGCGCTCATCGAGCTTTTGCGCCAAGTTTTCCTGCTCACTCCGTTCTATTTGATCTTCCCGCTGTTCGCTGGAGTTTTCCACACGAACGAAGTTAACATGATTCTTGCGGCAGTTCCCGCTTCCGACTTCATCAGTTGCACAATCACTTTCTTCATTGTGCGCTACGAAGTGAAGAAGCTAAAAACCTGGATTGCGCAGGCCGATGCCCGCGACAGGCGTTTGGCTGAGGAGGCGGCCGTCTAAAGTTGCTACAATGAGCAACAGAACTTTACGGAATTTATCTTGGAAGAAATCGAAACAAAAGACAAATCGGCAGAGACCAGCAAGAACATTGCTCGCGACTCGTTTATGATGACGTGCCTCGTGCTTGTCTCAAGGCTAACTGGCTTTGTGCGCACGTGGGCGCAGGCGTTCACGCTGGGCGCAACGATGCTTGCAAGTTGCTACACTGTCGCGAATAACCTACCTAACCTGCTGTTTGAAATCACATGCGGCGGCATGCTCTATACTGCATTTTTGCCGGTTTATCTTTCAGTTAAAAAGAAAGCTGGCATCAAAGGCGCGTCGGGTTATGCCTCTAACATGTTCAGCATCATTTTGCTGATTATGACAATTCTCACGGTTGCGGCGTTCATTTTCGCATCGCCTCTCGTGTTCACACAATCGGCAGCTGCTAACGCCGACTTTTCATTTGACACAGCGACGCTGTTCTTCCGCTTCTTCTGCATTGAAGTTTTGCTCTACCCATTGAGTGCGCTGCTCGGTTCAATTCTTAATGCCGAGCGTAAGTTCTTCTGGGTGCAGGCATCGCCAATTTTTAATAACATCGTGGTCATTGTGTCGTTCTTGGTCGGTTTCCATGTCGCACAAACGAACGAGTTCCTTGGATTTATGATTTATGCGATTGGTAACCCGCTTGGCGTTCTCGTGCAGGTGCTTTTGCAGGTGCCAACGATGCGCAAGTGCGGCATCAAAATCAAATTTAACATCGACTGGCACGACCCAGCCCTGGTAGAGACGCTAAAAATCGGCCTGCCTTCATTTATGAATGCGCTTTGCGCTGCCATTATGGCCTCGGTTCAGTCGAGCATGTCGCTCATCGCTAACGATGCTGGCGCGGCTATTCTTTACTATGTTCGCGTTTGGTTCGTGCTGCCTGCCTCACTTTTCGCAGTGCCAATTTCGACCGCGACTTTTACGGAACTCTCGCACCTCTACAGTTACCGAGAAATGGAGGAGTTCAAAAGCAGAACCATCAAGGGCGCGCGCCAAATTCTGTTTTTGCTGATTCCATTTACTCTTTATTTGATGACGTTCTCGCCATTCTTGATGTCATTTTTTGCATCAGGAAACTTCTCAGCGCTAAGCTTTGAAACCTCGTGGGTTGCACTTTGCGTAATGGCGACGGCCGCACCTTTCTATGCGCTTGTGTCCTACCTGCAAAACGTGTGCGCGGCACTGCATAAGCTGAGATTCTTCTCGCTGTCCTACCTCGCATTCACAATTCTTTCATGCGCGTTCTGCATTTATTTCGCTGACACCTACGGAATCTTCGCCGTTTCGTTCTCGGTCACGGTCTTTAATTTGTTCACGACAATCGCAGTGTTCATTCGCTTGCGCTACGTTTTTGGTCACCTTGGCATCGGAAAAATGATCTGGCACTCAGTCAAACTCGCATTTGTGGGGCTCATCGGTGCGGTTGCAGGAAGTGCGCTTGCATTCTTTGTTGGCTATGTGCTTGCAGGCGATTTCATGTTCTACTCTGCTGGCCAAGCTTTGATTTGCATTATCTGCGGCGGCATTCTTGCGCTTTTGATTACCTATGGTCTAGCAATGCTTTTCCGCATTCCCGAAGCCGACCTCATCAAATCCCTTTTCTCTAAATTCGCCAGCAAACTCCGCCCTTAATACTGCCTCCAACTGGCAATTCTTCCTATCCACAAATCACTGCAAATAACTCATCGTCCCCTTTTTACACATTGTCACCATTGGGCGACGACAGGTCGTATATTCGCTTGGCTCCGGATGAGAGCTTCGCTCTCATAAGTCGCCTGCGCAAACATACGCCCATGCCGCCGCACATCGGCACCTTTTATAAAATAGGCTAGTGGGGAAGTTGTGAGGTAAGTTCGGTAACATAAATGAACCTTAAATTTTGAGCCTCACAAGGGGAAAAGAAACTAAAATTTTCTTAAGCGAATGAAAAATGTTTTACGAGTCATAAAAAGAGATTTGTGGCGCCTAATCAAGGCCCCTACAGCCCTCATTGTTGTTGCAGCGCTGATTATCCTTCCGTCGCTTTACACTTGGGTCAACGTCTACGGCTTCTGGAACCCCTACGACAACACCGCCAACATGCGCGTTTGCTTCGTTAATGAGGATAAAGGCGGCACGAATGAGCTCACCGGCGAGCTGAATCTCGGTAACATGATTGACGAGACGCTGCACGACAATCACCAGCTAGGCTGGGCTTTTATGTCGCGTGAAGAAGCGATGGAAGAAGTGCAGAGCGGTAAAGCCTACGCTGCGTTCATCGTTCCTGAGAACTTCACAGAAAACCTTCTGACACTTTTCTCTTCCGATTTTGAAGAGCCTAAAATCCAGTATTACGTCAACGAAAAGCTTGGCGCTGTTTCGCCAAAGGTAACTGACGCAGGCTCAACGACGCTAGACGAAACAATCAATTCGACGTTCGTGCAAACGGTCAGCGAGACTGTTGTGAACAAGCTAAACGATGCGATTGGCAGCGCGAACGAAGCTGTGAATTTAAAGGATGGCCAGGTCGTTCAGAAGATTGAATCGGCTCGCAATGCGATTACAAACACGAACACTTCGCTGGTTGAACTTGAGGCTTCAATTGACAGCGCGCAAACGAAGGTTGCGAACTCGAAGAGCAATCTTTACGAAGTAAGCAAGGGAATTGACGAAATTGAAGCGAGCTTGAACAAAGTTAAAGAGTCTTCGCAGAAGGTTTC